>JAGALE010000231.1 GCA_017625335.1 Lachnospiraceae bacterium | reverse complement strand
TGTTAGCAGCTGACTTTTTAAGTGCAAGTACATTCTCCTTCTTAAGTACTCTTACCTCATAATCCACCTGATGAAGCTCCTTTATCTCATCCATTGCATCTACCTTAAAGCCCACTGAGCTTTCTCCGTTTTCAATACATACTCTCAGTTCTAACATATCAAGATATTCCTTAGCAGCTGTCTTTCTTATAAAACGTCTGCATGAAGCCCCATTTACATATGCTACCTCAAGAGCCTCTCTTATATCCTCATACATTCCAAAGCTTTCCTTTGCGCTCTTCACAGCATAATAGTATTTTTTCTCTCCTATATCATAGATGTCATTCTCATAATTATTGACCTTGATAACAGAACGAGGGTATATTGGAAAGCCGTATGAGCATTGTGTTTCATCATCATCATTGCACTCAAAAACACTAGTTGCATAGTCGAAATCTATATCCTCAAAGCAGCTTTCATCGACAAGGGGAACCTTGGATGTAATTATCTTCTCAATAGCTTCTCCATCTAACTCCTTTAGGTATATAAGAGATATTGCAACCACCTTCACCAACTCAAATAGCTCTCTTATGTTAGCCTTGGTATTCTCCCATTCCCGTTTTAGAATATCCTCAACCTCGCTCCAGATCTTTTTCTTTTCTTCGTCAGACAGAACATCCTCAGGATATTTTCCCTTCTCTTCAGCAAGCCAGCTTGGGACAACAGTAAATCTAGTTCTAAAACCATAGCGAGCCACACACTGATAGGCATAGCTTGTTGCCTTTTGCAAATCACTATATGCTCCTGTATCTAGGATTTCACTATCGTCCTGATCTTTATTTCCACTTAAACGAAGAAGCTCTGCTGCTCTACCTGCCATAGATATTCTTATCTGCTCCAAAAACTCCTTCTTGGTGCGAAGCTTTGAATCAGCCATAGCATATCCTCCGTAACCACCTCTTGAAACAATGGTAACGTATTCATTCTTACGTCCATAATGCCACTGAAGAACAGCATGTCCTGCCTCGTGAAATGCAACAGCAGTTAATCTCTCTATATTTTCCTCGCTTCGTGCCTCTCCATCAGTATCATTATGAATACGATTAAAAAGGAATTTTTCACTTACTGCTATTCCCTTATATACGGCCTCTGCAATGGATTCCTCGAAGAAGGTTTCTATCTCCGCATAGTTATTCATTCTTCCATACATCATTAGATTTAAGGTTTTAGCCTTCTTCTCTGATATAACACCCTCTAAGCCCTTTTTCTTAAGAATGTGTAAGATAAACTGAAGACGCTCCTCCTTGCTAGGATATGGGAAATATATCTTAGAGCTAAAACGTCTTGTAATAGCTGGATCTAAGCCTTCCAAATCATAATTTGTGGCTCCTACCACATACACACCATCATTATCAGTCTCTAAACCATCCATCTCCTTTAGGAATTTTTCCAAAACCTTTTCTTCATAATTGGAGATGTGTCCTCTCAGCTTAGATATAGCATCAAACTCATCTATGAAGATTATACAAGGCTTTTTACGGCGAGCAGTTTTGAATATCTCCTCTACCTTGTCTACACCGTTATCCTTCATAAAATCTGCACCAACGGTGGATATAAACTCTGCACCTGACTCATAGGCCATGGCCTTTGCGAACATAGTTTTACCCATACCAGGGGCTCCATACATAAGAATGCCCTTCATAAGCTTTGCCCCTACAGCTGTATATTTCTCCGGATGCTTAATATTATCTATACAACGCTTTACCGCCTCTTTAGCAAGCTTATTACCAAATATATCCTTAAGACTAACCTTTGGCTTTTTATCAAGCAGATATCTCTTGTTCATGCTTCTATCTGCAGCTAATTCCTCCGTTGCCTTTTCTATGTGGGGATTAACATATGTTAGCTTCATCTCCTTATTCTTAGGAATATATTCATAGCTTATATCAGCACTCATTCTCTTATTATTATCTGAAAGCTCAGTAATCTTATTTACAAAATGATATCTGTCAAATACTTCCTTTAGCTCATTAGAACATACGTCTACAAAATCTGTTACCCCATGATGTCTTAGTGCATTCTTAGAAATCAGATCAAGCTTCATTGCGTCTGCATCAGAGATATTATCCTCTACAAGCATAGGTACATCTAAGCATTCATTTTCTATATGTAGTAAGCATCTGTACCCCTCTGTATCCACATAGCTTTTATTGCTATCATCTTGTCCAAAAAGATTGATTATAAATGCCTGGTACTTATCCTTACTGTCATCACTGTTCCAATTGCAGCTATCAAGCTTTTCCCTTAGCTCATCTACATTTTTAGCCCATTCCACCTTGGCATACTTCTGGATTTCTTTCTTATGCATAAGGGTGTCGCCGTTATCGCAGCAAAGTATTCTAGGCTTTTCCTTCTGCTTAAAATATTCCTTTACAGTATCTCCTACATCCACTGCCACAGATATTTTCTTTATGCTGTTTATATCAGTTCCCTTACTTTGGGCAACCTCAACAAGCTTAATGTACTGTTCCTCCGCATATCTTTTTACATTTGCACTTACAAATCTGGCATCCACCTGACCGGCTTTGTTAAACAGATATAGCTTTGGCAACAATTTCTCATCATACTTAAACTGAAAATCCGCATTTGCATTCTGAAGCTTTTTTATGGCATCAGCTAAATTAACATTAAAGATTCCCATCATATGACTAAAGTTAAGATGATTGAACATAATCACATTACCTGCCGCGAATCTTGAAAGAAGCTCTGGTGGGAATTCTGAATCCTTCAATGCATCTATTACAACCATATCGTTCATAGCCGAAAGGTTTGCTTTATAGTTGTCTTCATATAATTCCTTTCCTTCATTGGTTGTAAATATTATGATTGCATCCTCAAAAGAAATCTGAGAATCATAATATCTATCTCTAAGCACTGCACCCTCTAACACACTAAGGAACAGTAATCTAACCTGCTTCCCGGCCTTTTCTATCTCATCAAATAACAATACACATTTTGGATTTCGTCTCACAAAATCTGTAAGCTGTCCCGGAACTGCTGCCTTCCAGGTAGACTCAAATCCAACAAGACCAGTTACGTTATCAGCTCCATCTCCACCGTAGGCAGACATATCAAATCTCTTATATGCGTAGCCCTCTTCCTTAAGAAGCTTAGTGAAGGTTTCTGCAAGATAGGTTTTACCTGTTCCCGGAGGTCCTGCAAACAAGCTGACCGCAGCCGGTTTTCCAGGCTCAGCACCTCTAACCTTATAGCGTATATAGCTATCCACGAATTTATCAATAGCTATATCCTGCCCCTTGATTTTTTCTCTTAGGTTTTCCTTTAGATAGGTTCTTATCTCCGATATTGTTTTTGTTGTTGAAGCAGTGCATTTTTCTTTTGCTTTTTCATAGGGTTGTACCTCACTGACTATAACATCCTTATAAGACTCAATAATATACCTGTAAGGTAAGTAATCCTTAAGCTTTGAAACACATAAACTTGCTATCTTTAATATGTATTCATAAGCGCAGCCGTCTCTACTTTCAACCTCAGTAAACATAATTGTTATATCATCTATTGAAAAGAAAAGATTAGGCTCTTCCTCTATTTCCTCCTCTTTCTTTACTGAGTTATAAACTATCCCAAAATACTTGTGGAGAAACTTGTTCATCTCATCCATATCAAAGTTATTTTTTTTGAATCCATCTGCAAATTTTCTTGCCACCGCATTTTTTGTCACATAGTATTCCTCAACCATAGCAGGAGTCTTAATTTTAGTTATAACCTCGTCCTTATCCATTGAAAAGAATGTACATAGTCCATAAAATATAACAGTATAGTCAACCCATTCTACTTCATCGTACTTTGACTGCCCATATCTTTTATGATAATCATTGATTATGTCATACAATAACTTGGCCAATTCATTATTCATAGCTTATACCTTCCTTTGTGATTTATTACACCAGGCGCTTTCGGTAAACCTCTACAGTTACCTCCTGCCCCTCAATATTAAATGTAAACTCTCTATTACTTGTCTCACTATCATCCTCGTTTTTTTGCATAAATGACAGGAAACCACATACGTATTCCGCTCCCTTTTGTAAGTCCTCATCATCAGAGGAAAGAAGCTCTATAGGCATCTTGGTAAGTACATCTGATAAAAATACTATGGTCTTACATTTTGCTCTGGTAAGAGAAACATTTAATCGATTTCGGTTGTAGACAAATTCTCCCTCAACCACCGCATCCTCTAAGTCAGAGATACCGTAGCTTACTACTATAGCCTCTCTCTGCTGTCCCTGCAATTTATCAACAGTTCCTACAAAAAGCTCTTCTCTGTCCATACCGGTTCTTGTGGCTATGGAATCCTTTAGCTTTTCTATATGCCTATGATGAGGTGATATAATACCATATGCACCATCGGTGCTATTATCTCCATTCCAGAACCAGTCAGATGTCTGGCCATGTCCAATACCTTCCTTAAGTATATTGGTAAGCTCAGCCACCAGGTATCTTTCCACCTCTATCTGTGCCTTAGCATTTCCACCCTTTATATGACAGAATACAAGTGGCCAATAATCATCTTTATTATAGTTCAAATTATCTAACACATATTCTATATAATTTCTTGTGTCATCAGACATATCACGAAGATGCTGCCTAGCTGACTGATGATACTCAAGGTGTCTTGAGGCAATAGCCTGATTAAAGGCTTTGTACTTTTCCCCATATATTTTTTCTGCTGAATATCTGGATAATATGTCATTCATTCTGAAATTTTCCTCCAGCATCATACAGTAACCTAAATCATATAGCATTCCTGGATCTCTAAAATATCTGAATACAGAACCATACACATAAGGAATGTCAGGCTCCTTGGTATATTTACCCTGTATGATTGGTGGTAGCTGGTCATCATCACCAACCAACAGATACCTACTCGTATTAACACTACCTTTGCACAGGGTTATCATAGCATCCATAACCCTAACCTGAGATGCCTCATCTATGATAATAAGGTCAAATGGTCTGGAGAGATTTCTCATCTTATCGCAGGACCAGCTAGTTGCGCCTACAACCACCAGCCTTGCTTCTCTGGTGCACGTAGCTTCTACATCCTTTTCCTCAACCTTATTAACACCTCGATATGTTCTTATATTTGGATCATGAGAAAATCTGGATGCCTTAAGCAATGCTATATCCTGTCCTTCACCAAGCTTAGTGCCTATGGCGTAAATAGCATTTTCTATAGCTGCATGAGAATTAGCAGAGATTAACACTCTAAGATTATAATCCTTTTCCCTCTTAAAATATCTGCACAGGCTTATAACCGCCCTGGCTATAAAATCTGTCTTCCCCGTTCCCGGAGGTCCCTGCAATACAGTAAGATTATACTTGGCAAGATGTCTAAATGCATTCTCCTGTGAGTCAGTAAATTTAAATTCGTCTATCTGTTTACTGTATTCAATTGCTTTTTCTATATCATTTACAGCATGAGGGTTATTAATTTCTCTAAGAATAGTCTCTGGTTCTAAAAGCTCTCTGTGATTTCCGTTATCCATATTGTTTAGATTATTAATAACCTTGCCACTATTAAAGTCTGCGTATCTCTCTGACAGGTATAGGGTCTCCCCCACCCTTACTGTAAACTGGCTACTATTAGGCAGCTTACCTTGTAGCAATACCTGTCCATCAACCCTCTTAAATTCCATAAAATTAAGAACGGTGTAATTTTCATAGCTAGGTCCCGGAAATCTTGTATTACTCCAATCTGCAAAGCTATACATCTGCCTTAAGGCCTCAGGTGTATCCTTGCACAAAAGTCCTGAAAACCATGGTTCACCATTTTTATACTTGTCAGCATTTTCCACGTTGAATACCAGGGTGGTTTGTTCTTCATCACATTGCCAATAGTCATTGTATACATTTTCAACTATAACATCATCCACCCTAAGCTTAAGAATATCTCCTGACTCTATAGCCACATTAAGCTCCTGCTGTCTTAAGCCTCTTATTCTGCTATAAGAAAGTAGCTCCTCATATTTTGTCTCAAACAACCACTTTCTAATAAGAGGATTATTTGAATTGTTTGCATCAGGAAGGGTAAATTGATCCAGGCGTCCTGTAAGATATTTTTCTTCTTCATTTCTAGCCCTTGATCTATCCTCCTGCTGTAGCTTGTATAATATAGCCGCCTCTATGCGAAGTCTCTTAGTAAGATGCTTATTAAGCTTATCCAACAAAGCATTTCTAGCATCTATACTAACTTGATCCTCACCTTCTATCTTCCAAATCTCATGTATTTTATCCGGCGGAAGCATATCTGTTATTCGACCAAAATATTCTGTATCCTCCTTACCGAAGAAGTCCCCTTCGTTAACCCAGGCATTATAAGTATTTTGTATATTACGAAGATTATATGCTATAGGTATAGGAAGAGATAAAAGCTTTCTAATCTCTCTTGAAATAACAATTAACGGAGCTACACTTACCTGATGTGGCTGAGCATTACTATCAGTAACCAATCTTTCTCCCTGCATCCAGAACAAAAGCCCCATGACCTTTTCCATATCCTCTTGAGGCGTAAGAGGATTATCTAATAAATCATATAGCATTTCCTCTAGATTGTTATATTCATAGGTATCCATAACATAGCCCTGTAGGGAATCTCTTCTCCCCCGAGCATTTTGGTTAGCCACATTACTAAGCATTCCGTACAAGTTTCGTACAAAGGTTATAGCATTATCAACATAAGCTTCCTCACTCATATCAGTAGCTATATTAAGTCTCACTCGCTCCTGTAAATCCAAATCCTCTCTGCGCAAGCCTATGTAATATCCTAATCCATAAACTCTGCCCGTTGCAACATCCTTTTATGCTGTGATAATAATAGCTATGTTCTGCCAATTAGGCATAACAAAAGAACGCATACCCTTCCATTTATAGCCTGCGTTTTTCATATCATCGTATGTATATGGTACTGCATCCTGGTGTATCTCTAATAGTGATTTGTCCTTTAGAATACGACTCCAGCTTCTGTTAGCTGATAGAGCTTCTGAAATCTCCGGTCTTTCAATCTCCTCTACAAATTCACTTATACCCTTTGGCATATTTAGTCTCTTGGCATACTCTTGGGCATAGCTTGAAAGGTAAGGTAGCAATGCCACATTACCTTCGGTTTTAAGCCTTTTGGTACACTGACCATAATTTTCGCACCATTCACAGTTACCCATTATCTGTGTGTCTATGACTTGTTGTAGCTGTTCCTTATCATCTGCTTCAATAGCTACCTTTAGCTTATTTATAACTCTAGGAAATACATCCTGGAAAAAATCCTCTAATAAAGGCTCTGTCTCCTGCAAGGAAAAACCTGTCTCCTGCTCTTGGCCATAGTTCCACAGATATCCGTAGCTAGTATCTACTACAGCCTGTAGCTTATTATTAGAAGCTTCATCATTATATTCTTTCACAAGATAACCAAGCAGCTTCACATATAAGGTAACCTGAACCTTATGCTCCACCTTCATCTTCTTGGCAAGCTTCATATCTACTATAGATAGTACTACTTGATTTTTCTCTTCATCAACGCTTGCTCTTATAAGATCCGGATGTGTCCTGGAAAAAACAACCTGAAGACCTTCAAAGGTTCCATCATACAAGCTTTTGTCAAATCTAAAATAATCTTTTATAAAATTATCAGTCACCTTAAGACTTGCCTGGTATAGGTATCTGGTTTTTTTATCACCTTTAACTGATTCAACCATCTCTACAAGCTTACTAATAGTTTCCTCAGTATTAAACTTAGCAAAACCACCAGTCTTTTTATCTAAGGTATATATCAAGCTATCGTCTTTTATAAGCTTTCTCGCCAGCTTCTCTTCCCATGCCTCACCTGCTAATGCAGCAATCTCACTTCCTGTACCCTGAGGATTCTCAAAGCCTAGTGCCTTTGCACTTCCTGACTTGATACCCTGGTATAGAAGAAATCTCTCACAGAGATGACTAAAATACTGCTCCACACAGCTTGAAGGGGATAGCTTATATGTTATCTTATCCATAATGTACCTCCCAATTACCCACTGTTTAAATTATATCACACTATCCCCTTTTTCACTATGTGATTTTGCTTACTTTAACCGTTCTACTGCAACTCCTTCTCCGCCATAATCCTATTATAAAGTGCATATGGCTTTGGCTTATATATAAGTCTTGGTGCTGACCCAGCCTCAAGAAGATAGGCCTTGTCACTAGGAAGTCTATCCACTATATGTCTTGGCTTATTTAATCTATAAGCAATAAAATCCTTGGTTACATCATCATTTCCACTTAGATAAAGTAGGTGGTCACAGGCATTGATAATGGTTGTTGCTCTATCAGTTCCATATACTGTATTAAGCTGAGTCAAACTCTGTACTATAAGACTGCATGATATATCACGGGAACGAACCACGCTTATTATATTGTCAAAATTATCTATGGGTGCGCCACAGGCAAAATCATCAAATATAAATCTGACTGGCATATATAATCTTCCATCAGGATTGCCGTCAGCGGACTCCACCAAGGATTTTATCCCCTGTAGATAAAGCAGATTTACTATGCCATCAAAGCATCGGTCAATATCGCTAATATTAATAAAGAGAACTGTCTTTTCCCTCCCTAGCTCCTCAAAGCTTATATTCTTTTTCTTTGAAAAAATGATTTTCATCTCATCACTATCCATAATGTCAAGAGCTGTACTGGCAAAATCCATTACACAGGCCCAGGTCTTATCAGATACCTTTAACCCCTTCACCTGGTTATATGCTCCTGCAAAGGCTGAGCCTGGTTTTTTTGTACTGGCATTCTCAAAAATTTCGTCCATAGTGTCTGAACAAAACTCCTTATGTATTGCCAAAACAGAACCAAGATTTTGATCCTTAG
This sequence comes from Lachnospiraceae bacterium, assembly GCA_017625335.1. Classification (GTDB taxonomy): domain Bacteria; phylum Bacillota; class Clostridia; order Lachnospirales; family Lachnospiraceae; genus Coprococcus_C. The sequence goes on along the minus strand of JAGALE010000231.1, from coordinate 49,287 downwards.
CCTCAAGAAATTCCATTACATAACAGCATATCGCATAGAGATACTTTCTGGCAGATAATACCCAGTATTTATCCTTCTCATCTAAACTCATAGGAACTAAAGCTGCCACAACGGACTTTAGCTCCTTCTGGCTATACCCCCTGGTACCTCTCACCTTGGTAAAGGCCAATGGATTAAATCCACAAGTAGAATTTTCAGGCTTAACCATATCTATAAGCTTCACCTTAATTCCCTGGCTAAGAAGATGTTCCTTATACATGCGATACAAGATTCCCTTGGTATCTACCACCACAAGACTCTCAAAGGCTTCTTCCATATAAGAACTAACATATATTCCCGTCTTTCCCCCTCCTGTCTTTGCTAACACCATATCATGGTTATTCAAGCCTGTTTCAAATGTATCATTGCTTACAACCACCCCCGCTATATTTCTATATCCATAATTCTTTTTAAACATATTATTCATAGCTGTTACCTCCTTATTTTTCTATTGCTAAATCTAAAAATCTATCTATTGCCTTATTAATGTTGTAGTCCTTACACAGTTTAAATACACCCCCTATACCACCATCCTGTAGATAGTCCATCAGCCTATTATTACCATAATTAAAATCAGGATTATATTCCTCTGGCAAGTTAAGTAAGGTATCTAATATTGCTGTGTTAATTCTAGAAAAATCCTTAGCTATCTTATTGCCATTTTCACTAGCCTCCTGTATGATATTGCCTATCTTCTTATTAGCTACAACATATAAATTTCCATGCTTATAGTCACTTAACAATCCCTCTGTAAGGCTCTTATCTATATGCTTGTCCAAATGATCCGACATACAGCAAAAATCTCTTAAAGTTATCTGTCTCAACCCTCTTTCAATTTCAAAATCATTTAAGACAATTATTTTTTCATAAGAGATTATTACTCCCATTAATATATAATTATGCATAAGCTTGTCATCCGGTTTAACATTGCCACTACTAAGCATAAGCTGATACAAGGATAATGCTCCCATTTTTTCCAGGCAGGACATAATATCCTTTGGATTTTTTATACTCTCCTTTCTCGCTTCTCGCAAAACGTCATTAAGACTTCTTCTCATATAACCTCCTTCCTATTCCCAAAAGCGGGAATAACTGAGCCTGGTATTTTGTTGTCTTGGTATCAGTATAAGGGGAGGCTATTTTTATTCCGTGATTTTTACGACATTCGTAAAATGTATTTCCCTAAAAGCATGTACTCCACTTAACTTTTTTTGCTAAAAACAAAAAACGACTACATGGAGTAAAACTCCAGTAGTCGTTTAAATTTTCCCCTACTCACATTCAAAATACTGTTTATATTTCTCTCCTAGCTCAGGAATAAACTGCCCATTAAAGCTTTCGTATGCCATATCACCACAGTACGAATTCAGCTCATAGGTTGCTATTGCATCCTTTATACTGTAGCACACAGTTATGTCAAGCTCTGCCTGTAGATTACTTTGGGGCCAAAGGTCGCCCTTTTCTCTTTTCTCTATAACAGTGTCTGTATCCCAAAAGCTAGCGGAATACACAAAGCAAAGATATGATGTTTTGTTATAATAGTCCTCTATAATTCGCTCTCTATTACTTGCTACTTTCATATTAGACTTAAAGATCTGATTATTCTTCAGTCTTTCCGCCCCTTTATTAATAAGCTCCTCTGAATTAATCACATCTCTTCCAAGTATATAAATTCCACACAGTCCACTTTGATATAAAGGAAGTATTATATCTGTTCTCTTGCTATTACGTATTATCCCATATACTCTCTTTGCTTCTTCTTTAAACTCAGCTGATTTTAGGGAAGCTTTATCCTCATCATTTTCCTTTTTTTCTGACACAATTTTTCCCAAATCGTTAAACTTTAAGGATATATTATTATGCATCAAAAACTCATCAATTAGATCAAGTATTGCTTCCTTCTTTCTAGGAATAGCGATTTCCTTTATGTAAGAATTCAAGTCATCATTAGACTTTTTGCCCACATCAACCATTCTTGGAACAGGAAATCCAACATCATACAGATATGCCTTAACCTTTTCATCCAGCATAGCCGATAAAATCTTGCCCGTTAAATCTATAAGCTGAGCATCTGATATATCTGCTTCATCCACAGCCTTAAATGGATCTACACTTTTTACCACTCCCTCTTCTTTTTTATCTGTATCTAAATTTACTTTTTCAAATATCTGTAGCTTCCCTCTTTTATATATATCGTGAACCACATAATATAAGTCATCCTTTGAAAGCTTTCCGGCTTTAAATCCCTCTAACAAATTACATAAATCATCATATTTCGGAACCATATAGGAATGCTTCTCAAAGTATTTTGCTAAGAATGAACCACCAGAATTAAGGGCGGTCCTATTAACTATAAAATCATCTCTTAGCCATCGATAGAAATCTTCTCTAAACATATCTCCACCTCCAGCTTAGCTACGGTCTGACACTCTTTTTGCTCTGGCCAAGGCCACATATAGCTCATTAACCTTATTATCATCGCCCAGCTTACACTTACCATTAGCATGTAAAAAATGTATGAAGGTTTCTTCTAATTCATTCTTATTAATACCAACTACAAAATACAGCTTTCTAAAATCTCTACATGACTCTAAGAATCTATCTGTATTTTTTATACTCTCCTTCCAGGCTGCTAATAAGGCTGCCTTTTCTTCCTGCATCTTCTCCTGTCTCTTCTTATATTCCTCTGCTCCTCTCAAAATTGAGACCCTAGGTGTACTAGGCTCTTCTATCACATCCTGAGGATTACCATATAAAAGCTCGTCACTTTCATTATTTTCATAAAGCTTACCAGGCGCATTTATAACTTCATCAGGATAATCGAAAACCACCTCATCCGGTGGCATACCATCTTCTCCTAATTCATATATAGGATCCCAACCTCTATCCTTATACTCATCATAGATAGCCTCCATCTGTGCCTTATGCTGCTCCGACCCGTTCTTATCATCAAGTTCCTTATCTATAATGGCATTCTCCTGCTGCCCTACATCCTCTAATATAGTTCTACCTGACAGTTCTATATAATTATCATGGAGTCTGCCGAAGAAACCATTGGGACGACTTCTATACTCATCCACCTCATGCTTATAGAGCTCAAACAGGCTGCTATATCCCATGTTCTTAGGGTCCAAAAGATTTAATATATCTCTAAATGTTACAACTCTATCCACATAGCTATAAGATGTAATAGCGAGATATAAAAATTGCTCTAAGCACACCTTTTTAGCACCACTCATACCATAATATTCATAATACCAATCATTATTGTACATATGACTTATTATCTGATGAATAAGCTCATCCACCTGCTCCTCCGAAAGCTTACCATCCTCATCACATACATACTCCTTTAATGGTGTATCAAGTCCTGTAAAATGGTCCATAAACTCCTTGATCTTAAACTCTAATTCCAGTTTATTATCCATATACTTTTTACTCATGCTTTTCCCTCCTTAATCGATATTATAATAATTACCCATAAGAGCTAACTCAATACTAATATACGCAACATATTTTTCGTATTTTTTACGAAATAATATATTGCGTACATTGTACCATTTTCTTAGACTACCATCAACCACTTACTATAAAAGCACTAAATTCTCATTACCTAATGTATTATTAGCCGTAGCATAAACGCCTGTAGCAAGACCATATTCCATTGCTTCCTCTACATTAAAGTAGGAATCCTCCTTAGTTGTATCTCTAACCTCCTCCTTAGACTTACCTGTTCTCTCAGCAATGATATCTACTATTATATCCTGTGTCTGCTTAAGCTTCTCTACATACTGCTGCAATTCGTGTGGCTTCTTACCAGCCATATTACCTCCTCCAAAGGCAGGATCATGAATCATAAGTCTGGTATGTGGCAGCATCTCTCTCTTGTCACCTGCAAGAAATAACATGGCACCCATACTAGCCGCTGTTCCTATACAAACCGTTTTAACCGGTGCTCTCATCATACGTATAACATCATACACAGCCATACCACTTATCACCTCTCCTCCGGGAGAGTTAATATAGATTGTTACCTCCTCATCACTGAGCTTATCTAATACCATAAGCTCCTTAATAAGCTTTACTGAGGTACTGGCATTTACCTCGTCAGTGATAAAAATTTCTCTGCTTGAATAAAGTACATCCTCTAAGGTTAGTACCTCTATTCCCTTTGCTGATTCCTTTGCGTAATTTGCCATATAAATCCTCCTTTACATAATCCCTAACTCGCCTAATTCCAAATAGCAATACTACATAAGCTGCGCCAGCTTAAACCGGCTGTAGGTACATTGTAAGGGTAGTGTGATTATTTTTCGTAAATTTCACGGACTATACTTTGCCACATCCCATATTAAGTGATTGACATTCGCCAAATGGATTACTATGCAAGCGTGTAATCCGCTTGGCTCATTGTTTACGCAAAAAGAAATCTGGGGCTAACCCCAGATTTCCAATAATACGTCCTTAAGCTCCTGATCATAGATAATGTAAATCATCTCAAAATCACTATCAGACAAAACTAGCTTTTTCTTAATCATATATTTGACAAAATATTCTCCTAAGGTAATGGACTCTTTATCTGCCTCTTGTCTTAACTGATTTATGTCCTCATCCTTAAGAATTTTTATCTCCGTAGCATTGAACACACTTTCCTGTATACTATCAAATGCATCAACCTCTAGCTTTACAAGCTGATTACCATTAATTGATGATACCCTTAGCTCAAGACTCATTAAGTATTCATTAGCCGCATCCAAGCTTTCAAATCGTCTACATGCAGCCCCTCTTTGATATGCAACAGCTATAGCATCTTTTAAATTTTGCCAAATACCTAATCCTCCCGTTCTGGATTTTACCGCATAATAATATGTCTTATCACTTGCGTCATCATTTTTCTCTGTATCAGTTACAGCCTTTATTATAGAACGAGGATATATAGGATAACCATATGGATAGTATTCTACAAACTTCTCACCATCTATAGTCCATGACATCTGGGTATAATCGTAGTTATTGTTTTCAAAGCAGCTTTCTTCCAATATTGGAATTTCAGTTTCCAACACCCTTTGTATTGCTTCGCCATCCAGCTCCTTCATATAAATAAGAGATGTAGCTATTGCAACTACCTTATTCCACAGCTTTGTTAAAATCTCTCTTGTAGTATCCCATTCTCTTCTTAGAATACTATTTACTTCATCCCAGATAGCCTGCTTTTCATTTTCAGGTAGGATTTCCTCAAGATACCCGTTCCTTGTAGCGCCTCTATCTGCAAGCACAGCAAGTCTATTGCCAAAGCCAAATCGACATACATAATCATAGGCACAGCTTGTTGCCTTTCTAAGATCTGAATGAGCACCAATATTTATTCCCTCATTATCAAACTCATCCCCTAAACCATAGTGCATAACCTCACATATACGCCCAGCTAAGGATATTCTAATTTGCTCTAAGAATTCCTTCTTGGTAAATATATTAGAATTAGCCATAGCATATCCACCATAGCTGCCTCTTGATACTACAGTTACATATTCATTCTTTCTTCCATAGTACCACTGCAATACAGCGTGTCCAGCCTCATGATAGGAAGTTCCTCTTAATTTGTCTATGTCCCCATCATTACGAGCTATTCCTCCTGTAACCTCATGAATACGGTTAATTAAAAATCTCTCCGTAACCGGAACATCTCTATAAACTGCTTCTGATATTGACTCCTCTATAAAGGTTTCTATATCAGAATAATTAGTCATGTGACCATACATCATAAGATTAAGGGTCTTTATTGCTCTAGGTGATATAACCTCATCTAAGCCCTTCTTATGTATAATATAATCAAGAAACTCTAAGCATTCTCCTTTGTTAGGATATGGGAATAAAATCTTAGAGCTAAATCTTCTTACCACAGCCGCATCTAAATCCTCTAAATTATAATTGGTTGCACCGATTACATACACACCATTATTATTGGTCTCCAAGCCATCCATTTCCTTAAGGATTTTATTCAGCACCATCTCCCCGTTGTTCTTATCATTATTGCTCTTGTCTCCTCGGCTTTTGGATATGGCATCAAACTCATCTATGAATATAACACATGGTTTCTTACGCCTAGCTGTCTCGAATACTTCTGCCAGCTTCTTTACACCTTCCTCACCAATAAAATCAGAGCCTACTGTGGATATAAATGCTGCTCCTGACTCAAATGCTATGGCTTTAGCTAGCATAGTTTTACCCATACCAGGTGCTCCATACATAAGTATTCCCTTTATCAGCTTTACTCCTGCCTTAAAATACTTTTCCGGATACTTAATGTTGTCGATACAACGTTTTACGGCTTCCTTAGCTAAGCGATTTCCAAATATATCCTTTAGGCGAACCTGTGGCTTTTTATCAAGCAGATATGTCTCGTCTAAAAGTCTTTCACGCAAGCCATCCTCTTTACCCTTACCTATTGCAAGGTTTGTATAGCACAGCTTAAGTACTCCATTTTTTTCATCATAATCATATGTCTTATCTGCAGTTATTATCTTACCATCCTTAGCTAATCTATGTGATTTATTAAAGAAATCATACTTGATAAGCGTCTTCTCAAAATCCTTTGAATATATATCCACAAAATCTGCAACGCCCTGCATGCTTAGATTTTTTCTTGTATCTACATCTATAGCCTTTTCTTTATTTCTAGATACATTTTCCTCTATCATTATAGGTAGCTGAAGATGTCTTGACTTTATAGAAAGCATGGCCTTATAGCCCTGTGTATCTATATATTTTTCAGCCGTCTCATCCTTTTCATATATACTTATTAATGCCACACTATATTTGTCTTTTAAGCTTTTACTATTCCAATTACAGCTATCAAGCTTCTCCTCAAATTCCTCTACAGTATTTACCCAATCTACCTCCACCTTCTTTGATAAGGTATTTAGATAGGATAGCTTTTCGCAATTAGCAAAGCACAAAATTCGTGGATTTTGGGTAAGCTCAAAATATTTTCTTATATCATCGTTTAAATCCACAGATATAGCTATCTTCTTAAGAGATTCCATACTTTGTTCTGTGTTGTATATGTATTCCAATGCTGCAATATACTCATCCTCTGTATATTTACGTACATTGGAGCTTATAAATCTTGCGTCTGTGTGCCCACCCTTGTTATACAGATATAGCTTAGGTAGCACATCCTTATCATACTCAAACTCAAAGCTTACACTGTTCTTCTGTAATCTATCAATAGAGTACTCTAGATTTGATTTAAATATCTCCAGCTTGTTAATATAATCCAAATGATTAAACATAATAACATTTCCAGCTGCAAATCTAGATAGAAGCTCCGGTGGGAAATTGGAGTTGCTAAGTCCATCAAGTACAGCAGAATCAGGCATAGCTGTAAGATTGGTGTTATAATTATTCTTATATAGCTCCGCCCCTTCATTAGTTGTGAATATTATTATGGCATTCTCAAAGGATACAGATACGTCATAAAATCTGTCTCTAAGAGTAGCTCCTTCTAATACACTTAAAAATAAAAGTCTTACCGAATTACTCGCCTTCTCTATCTCGTCAAAAAGAAGCACACACTTTGGATGCTTTTTCACAAAATTTGTTAACATTCCCGGCTGAGAATCTCTCCAGGTTGGCTCAAATCCCACAAGTCCTGATATGGCATCTCCTGAATTACTTCCGTAGGCAGACATATCAAATCTTTTATACTCATATCCCTCTTCCATAATAAGTGAGGAAAATGTTTCAGCCAAAAATGTTTTACCTGTTCCTGGAGGTCCTGCAAATAAGCATACCGATGCCGGCTTTCCACTTTCCTTACCTCGGGTCATAAATCTAATATAGCTATCTACGAATTTCTCAACTGCCATATCCTGACCCTTGATTTTGCTCTTTAACTCCTGGTTTAATCTATTCTTTTCCTCTATCAGTCTGGTTCTTAAATCAATTCCTTCTTGTATTTTTTCCTTTTCCTTTGCTACTGCCTCGGATTTTTCAGCCTGTAATCTTAACCTACGCCTACAGGCTGAACCAAAGGTAGCTCTCATTTTCAATCTATCAGTAAGATTATTAATAAATGCACACAGTTCTTCTGCTGCATCTCCTATCTTAGTACCTACGAAGCCAAACGAATCCTCTATATCCTTCATAGTCATAAAATTATATTTATCAGATAGCTCTTCAATATTATCTGCTAAATCATAATCACTATCATCCATATTGTTAACCAAGTATGCAAAGCTAGTATAGCTTTCATCTATGGCCCTTTTCATCATCTCAAAATTAGCAGCAAACTTATTAATCTTATCACTAAACACCTTAACAGCGCTTTTCTTAAGCATTTCATACTCTTCTAACATTTCCTGCTTTTTAATAACAATCTTAAGGGCCCTTTCATCCAATGTGAAAAATTTGCACACTGCATAGTATATCTCTAAATCATCTATTAACTCCTTTGATTTGTCTGCACGTACCTTTCCGTGCTTCTTGTGTATGTTTAACAAAATCCCATAAAGCTGATTAACCAATACATTTTTCATTTGTCTTCTCCTAATCATAAAATTTACAGAGTAATGTGTGATTGTAGCTACACATTACTCTGCTTATTCATATACTAAATCACCCATCACATAATTCTGTAATATCTAAGTAATATGCCCACAAGCAAATTATACCTAGCATTTTGTTAATCCTCAATACCCTTTTTCAAGTCCTCTAAAATATCACTTATTTCCCTAAGCATCTTTTCGCTCATACCTCTTAAGATCGATGCCTCCTTCTCATTAGGCTCCATGAGCTGAAATACAGTATTTATACCATTTTTCTTAAGATAAACAAGAGACCTTATTGACAGCTCTAATTCTGTAATGTCTCCATCTTCCATAACAAGCCTTTTGTAAAGCTCTTTTCTTTTCTCTAACTCATCTTTGTTAATTGACTTTATATTGCTAATATTATGCACCTCCTATGATTTATTTTTTATTCAACTCTTGGTGGTTGTTACCCTATCTGATTTCAAAAGCGCAGCTAGTCGCTGTATACATATTCTTTGCTGCCCTGTATACTGGGCAGGAAGTATGTCTCTATGATTCTGTCATTGTGAAAAATACAATTTTAACTGCATCACTATACACCTAACCGGTGTCGTGTTTTCCTGCTTGCAAACGTAGTATATGCCACGGCAAAATCATTTTCGTATAAATCACGAAACAAAAAAACAAGAGAATCCACCTTGGCAGATTCCCTTGTATCAGCAATTAATATTTACTTCTCTATGTATTATATTATCTTCAACAAATCCGGTGCTATTATCATCATCATCCAAAAACCAAATATTGCAACCACCGCTATAAAATGTCCTATAAGCTTCTTAACCACGCTCTTTCCATTTAACCAGCTGTACTTATCTCTTACCCCCATATAATTACAGAACCATGCCGGATATGAAAACATCAAACCAAAAGCACAAAGTCTTTCATACACATTCCATATTCCTTCATAATCCATATCTACATTAATAGCAATTAGTACCATAAATATATATACAAATGATGCTATAATCATCTTCCATAGCTTCTTAGTTCTAAAGCCCGGTATTGCGTAGCTTTTTTTCTTTGGATTTTCTCTTCTAGGCGCACGTTTGCCTATAAGCATTCCAAGACCAGATATCATCTGACGATCTGTAGTGAATTTTACAGGTCCATTTTCAGCAATATCCTTAAGCCCTTCCCAAAGTGGTCCATCAAACTCTGTTATACTTTTTAATACCAAGCTATCCATACACTGTCTCAAGGTTTTACAACAGTCCTTCATATCCTGACTTATATCTATCCTAAGGTGTTGCTTAGTTCCCCTGTTAAAATCCACAAGGTAAACCTTTTGATTCTTAGTTAAATCTCTTATTGCATCCATATCCACCAATATATTTTTGGCTGAAACATCTCCATGAGCAATTGGCTTGGCAGACTTGTGAAGCTTCTCTAATATTATGCACACCTCTCTAAATATGAGGGTAAGCTCCTCTGCAGTAACAGATTGAGACTCCATAACACTATGAGGGTTGGACAGTTAATAAATTCTTCTATGGTATAAACCCTGTTTCCATCATCTGTAATAGTAAATAGCTTAGGTACTCCGTTTAGCTTTTTACCATTCTTCTCCTCATACATAAGAAGCTCCTGGTACACAGACTTATCGCCATTAAGTATTTCCTTCTTGATGTAAAGCTTACCATCTCTGATATCCCTTACATAGCTTACTGTGGTTTCCAAATCTCCCTCATTCTCAGGTATCTGCGAAACCTCCTCATAGAAGGATAGCTCTAAATCCTCTACGCTATTTAATTGTTTATACATTCTATATCCTTGCACCTTATTCTCCTTACAATCCTATTATCCTTTTCCCTGAAGCCATAAGCTCCTCTATCTTATGCACAGCTTCCTGGGAAATGTACTCACCTGCTGCCACAATATAGCTTCCCGGTGGATATACATAAATATTATCTACAGACACCGTTCCCACAAGCTTTTTAAGTTCTTTTATTACTTCTTGATTATTTAATAAAACCTCATTATTAGACTCATTAGAAAATTGGTTTTCTCTAAGGTCAAGCTCCTCATCCACCAGCTTTATGGTATTTTCCAAATACTTAAAATCTTCTAATCTATCGGCATATGTGGAAATTAAAACCACATAATTAATACCACTCATTTCTATCTCAATATTTCCCATATCTCTAAGCTTTGTTGCCAGTGTCTCTCCATTTATATCACCATAGAGCACTATTCGGGTTTTATCATATGCATAATAATTATCTGCTTTTCCTAATAGCTTTATATTCTTTAAATCCTTCAAACTATTTCTAAAAGCATCTAGATTACTTAGATATTCATTAAAGCTTTGCAAGTCCTTCTTTCTGTTCCATGCATCAACTACAGCCTGCTCCATAGAACAAAGCATAGGATAGGAAGGTGATGAGCTCATAAATACTGATAAGTATTTTTTAACACCATCGCAAAGCTTCTCGTTATTCACATGAAGCACTGCAGTCTGAGTAAGTGACGGCAAGGTCTTGTGCAAGCTCTGAACAACTATGTCTGCCCCCTGTTTTACTGCTGATTTTGGCAGTTGGTCCTCACCATCCATAAATGGTAAATGTGCCCCATGAGCCTCATCCACTATGAGAGGTATACCATAAGGCTTTAGCACCCTCTTGATTCCTTCCACATCTGACACCACACCCTCGTAGGTTGGACTGGTTATAACCACAGCACAAATATCTTGGTGCTGCTTCACTAGTGACTCTATCTGCTGAGGTGTTATCTCACCGTATATGTAAGATTTGTAGCTATCCTCTAGCTCCACGTATTGGGGCTCCACATATATAGGCTCTAGACCAAACAGCTTAACTCCATTGTATACTGATTTATGACAGTTTCTAGCTATTATGATTTTATTTTTACCTGCCTCTTTCCCATACTCGGCTACCGCACCTATTGCAGAGAGAATTCCTCCAGTGGAACCATTTACCATATAAAAGCTTGCGTATGAATCATAGATACGTGCTAGTTGCTGCTGAGATTTTAATATCATCTCCTCTGGATGGTGTAAATCATCTGTACCGGAAACCTCAGTTACATCACAAGACAAAAAGGCTGCCACATCTAAGCCAGCCTTCTCATCTAATTCTTTTATAAAATTCTTTCTCTTATGCCCCGGCATATGCCAAGGCTTACGGTCCATTGATAAATATTCTGCCAGACCCTCACAAATATATTTTTTCATTATGAAAGCACCAAATTCGCTACATCTTCTATAGTTATGGTTGTAAGTGCATCTAAATCAAGACTTGGGCTTGTGACAAGTCTGTTAGCCTGATTACTTATAGCATTATCCAGATAATTTCTCACAGAACGAGCATTACCAAAATTCTTAGGTGGCACCATAAGAAACTGTCTGAACTTAGCTCTGATATACTCTAAGGTTTCAGGCTCAATAGTATAATCAAGCTTTTTCGCTCTGTTAGACATAATCTCAATTAAGTCATCTGCGCTATAGTTAGGGAACTCAATTGTTCTATTAAAACGTGAACGAAGACCAGGGTTTGCATCAAGGAAATCCTGCATCTCATTGTGATATCCTGCTGCAATAACTATAAGGTCATCTCGGTTGTCCTCCATAGCCTTGTTAAGAATATCTATAGCCTCCTGACCAAAGTCTCCCTCCTGCTTTCCGGAAGAAAGAGCATAGGCCTCATCTATGAATAGGATTCCACCCTTTGCCTTCTCAATTACCTCTGTAACCTTCTCTGCAGTCTGTCCCATATAACCTGCTACAAGACCTGATCTATCTACCTCAACCAAGTGTCCCTTAGAAAGTATTCCAAGACCATGGTATATCTGAGACAATATTCTCGCCACAGTAGTCTTACCTGTTCCAGGATTTCCTAAGAATACCAGATGGTTATTAGTAGGTGGAACCTGAAGTCCCTTAGCCTTACGAATCTGGCATATCTTAAGCAGGTTAATAAGATTATTAACCTCTTTCTTCACGCTTTCCATGCCGGTTAAATCGTTAAGCTGCTGCATCAGCTTTTCCATGCTATCCTCATTAGATAAAACATCTGCTGTGTTCTGCTCTGGCACATCATCAGTACCATTTTCTAATCTAACCTTCTTGTCCTCCTTCATGGACTTTTCATATCTCTTATCATCATCAGTTGAGAATCTAAAGTTATCATGTCCCGAAATGTCTCTGGATACATTTTCATTATTGCTCAAAACTCTGTCAGTACCCATTACATCATTGTCCTGTCTCAAGGAATACTTTGCGCTTCTTCCGGTATTTAATACCCTGTCTTCTCCACCATTATACATATCCAATGCATCAAAGGACACATACTCCGGCTTTTCCTCTTCACTAATCTTACTTCCCGGCTTATAGGCAATAGTAGGTCTATATTCCTGCATCTTGCCCTGAAACTCATCTATGTAATCCGCTAGCATCATAGTATAAGAAGATAAGGCATCTATCTCACCCTGACTAATCTCCTTATTGCAGGCTATAAAATCATTGCCTATATAATTAAATGTGGTTACATATAAATCAACCAAATCGTAGTAGGAATCACTTATCTCACCTGTCTCCGGACCAACATTAGATCTGACAAATGGCTCTAAGGAAAGAGGAGGTCTATCCAAAAAGCTTATCTCCTTTAGATTCCATCTATCCGCATATTCTGATATGATATCAGGATACATCTGAAGACCCATAAGTTCATTTAGATACTTAACCTCTTCCTTGTTTATGCGTCCATCTGCGTAACCTAAGTAGATAAGAAAGTTCTTCATATCAATCCGATAAGCCTCTGCTAATGAAACCTTTCCATCTGACTTTATATACTCATGTAAGCCTATGCTTTCCGCTCTTTTTATGCAAAGGTGAAACAGACTTTTGCTCTGCTCCTTCACCCTTACTGCATTAAAACCCCACTCCATAATACTACCTCTCTATTCTCATATCGCTGAATAAGCTATACCAAATAATTATCAGCCTTCTCTTTAGAATTTACAACATAATATACTTTACATCATTGACTTCAATTCCTGATACAGTCTTGCAACAGGAAGTCCTACTACATTGTTATAATCACCTTTTATTTCCTTAACAAACTTAGCTCCCACAGTAGCCTGAATACCGTATGCTCCGGCCTTATCAGTCCACTCCAAACCTGCATCTAGATACTCATTAATTTCATCATCTGTTATCTCATAAAACGTAACGTCTGTGCATTCATTAAAGGTGTGGATAAATTCTTTGGTGTTCTTTTCTCCACCCTCAGATACACCTTGCTGATTAATATCTGACTCACCTTGTAGATTGCTTGCGTAAGATGATACAATCGTCACTCCTGTATAAACCTGATGAGTCTTGCCTGACAGAAGCTTCATCATATCATAAGCATCAGCTCTATCCTTTGGCTTACCAAGAATCCTATCCTCTATGGCAACTATTGTATCTGCACCTATAACCAGATAATTGTCTGCCTTATCTATTCCATATTTTTCTATAACCTTACTAAATACATCCTCTGCCTTTTGACTAGACAAGCTTTCTGCAATTTCCCACGGCTTGGTATGAGTAATTATCTCCTCCACATCAGATGTAATTATCTCAAATGAAAAACCTGCCTGTGCAAGTAGCTCCTTACGTCTTGGAGACTGGGATGCTAGAATAATATTTTTCATAGCTGCTCCTAATAATTTAAGGTCATTTTCATGACACTAATCCAATATTAATTATATCAATTTTACCACATATCTACAATTCATATTTTCATATTATTAACTATTATTCATCGGGATTTTGACACAAAAAAATAAAACCTAGAATATAAATTCTAGGTTTCTAAGAGGCGCGAGCCGGATTTGAACCGGCGATAACGGTGTTGCAGACCGGGGCCTTACCACTTGGCGATCGCGCCTAATATAAAGTTATGTAGCTTCAATAGTTAAATCAGCTAATTGAAGCAAGCTCCCCCTGTTGGACTTGAACCAACGACGCCCTGATTAACAGTCAGGTGCTCTACCGACTGAGCTAAGGAGGAATATAAACTGACTACCAGTCAGCAATGTAGATTATATGTGAAACTTGCTCATAAGTCAACAAGATTTTCATATAAATCTTAACGGAGATGGAGGGATTTGAACCCTCGCGCCGCGCAAACGACCTACACCCTTAGCAGGGGCGCCTCTTCAGCCACTTGAGTACATCTCCAAATGCCTAAACAACCTACCAATTATTATGGTGATATTTAGTTTTGCGCTAACACGCTTAAACATAATACCAAAAATATTAGCCTTTGTCAACGGATTTGCAAATATTTCCCATATGGCTTTCATATTTTTCTTGATTATACCACACCTGCTACAATAATATAGTATGCTGCTAGTATATTTTTTATTCATAGGTTTTAAAATTTTTTATCCACAACGCCCAACTAAAAATCCCACCTCCAATTAAGAAGGTGGGATTTAAACACTTATTATTTTTTTAAAACCTACTCATAGGACACAAGCTCATTAATGCCTGACTCAGTTTCATTATAATATACCTTAATCTTCATCTCTGGCTCAATAAAGATAAGTGTCTCATTATCAGCAAAATTCTGCTTATAAACGGAACCATCCTTTGCTGTGATATATACGAAGGTTTCACCCTCCATATTTATATATCTGATTTCCTTAACGGTAATCTCCTTATTAGGTGTCTCGTCAGATATAACTACCTCATTAGATAGTATTCCATTCTCCACCATAAGCTTACGATAGCTTACAAGTGCTTCTCTTTGAGTTGTACCTGTAGCAACTACGTTGTACTTCTCAACATTAACTAAAGCATACATCTTAACAAGACCTGCATTATCCTTAAGTACCATAATGTAGGTTGGTACACCATCGATATTGATAAGTGATGGGAAGGATGCCTCGTAGCCTAAGTTCTGAACCTGACCCTCTGCAGACTCCATAGCAGAATGCTCCTCTGCACCTGCGATTGTATAATATTTACTCTCACCTGTACGTGAGTTCATCATTACAAAACCGATGTTAGACTGATCTCCATTTACAGAAGTTACACCAGTATATACCCAAACATCACCATTCATAACCTTGTAGCCGTAGTCGTCTGTTGTTACCTTACAGCCCTTGTTACCAATAATACTGTTGATAAATCCACCAGATAAATTTCCGTACCAGTTATACTTCTGACAAGCTAACTCTCCATCATAAACTCTATCTACCCAGTTAGGAATCTGACCTACCTCAAGGTACTCACTGTCTCCTGTACATGGATCAAATATTACAACTCCCTTTACATCCTTTGCTCCAAAAAGACCTGCATTAGGCTTTAATACCGGACAGATATAGTAAGGATTTCCATCATTATCAAGCTCAAAATAAAATCCGTTAAAGTCATATGTTGGATAAGACATCTGTACCTTTCTATAAAGGTTATCTCCAAAGCAACCTGATGGTGTATACTTAATAGGCTTATCAAGCTTCACATACTTTGCCTCGTTCTTAACAGGATCTACCAATACATATCCCGGAATTCCTGCATCACGATTGTTAACCCATTTGAAAAAGCCTGCATACTCAAGAGTTGCAACCTTCATAGGCTTACCATTGTAATCAATAGTACTATAGCTGTCGCTTACCTCGTACTGACTAACTACATCTGACAAAGAACCGATTGCTCTCTCGCCGATAATTCTGGCACTATCTGTATCCATAAGTGCAATATCGTTAATGTTCTCACTTGGGGCTATATCTGTGGCAAAATCCCCATCCTGAATCTCAATAACAGATGCATATGTAGATGCTCTAAATATTGAGGATGAAGCAATTCCTCCTACAACAGGAACAACAATACATAACCCAAGAGCTATAGCAAGCCATTTTGTAGCTCCTGTAACACCCTGGGACTTACCCTTTTTGTGACTTATTACAAGGTTCTCGGCGCCAAAATCCATAGTGCAAATTAGTAATCCACCTACTGTAATAGCTAGCCATACCCAAAAGCCTGTTGTATGAATATTAATTGCCGGGGTTATAAAGTAATAGAAAAACGCCTCTAAAATAAGTAAAATTATAAGTGCTACAATATTCCATTTACCAAAGCCTGCCGCCTCACGACTTCTTTTCTTCTTCATTTTACCATCTACATCATAGACAACCTTAACCTTTTTTTGCTTTTTAGGCTTTTCTTCTTTAACCTTTTGGGTTTTTTCTTTCTTTTCTTCGTCCATAATCATTTCTCCTTTTATGTCTCATGTATTACGTTATTAATTGTTACCTAATCCATACTACAGCTTACTAGCTGTATAAGCAAATGATCATATAAAATACTTATCCACATAACTTTGCTGTATTATTATATGACCATTAGATTATGTATATATTACACCTTATAAATATAATTTTAAATTCTTCTAATCCTACGTTAATAATTTGTTTAACCTTTATCGTAGTGTTTTTGAGCTATTACCTAGCATTTTAAATTTGCCCTTTTTAGATTATATCCTGCAGAACGCAATTTTATTTTGCTTGATTGTTATAGTCCTCAACTGCTGTCTCATATAGATTATTTCCTTCACTATCAATTACTACTATGACAGGAAAATCCTCCACCTTAAGTCTACGGATAGCTTCTGTTCCAAGATCATCATAGGCTATAACCTCTGACTTTTTAATACACTTAGAAAGCAATGCTCCGGCACCACCCACAGCTGCAAAATACACTGCTTTATTATTAACTATTGACTCTATAACCTCTTTGCTTCTCTTACCCTTACCTATCATTCCAACCAATCCCTTGCTAAGAAGAAGGGGAGTGTACTTATCCATTCTAGAGCTTGTGGTAGGACCTGCAGAACCTATAACCTGTCCTTCCTTTGCAGGGGTAGGTCCAAGATAATAGAAAATGTTATCGGTTATATCTAGCGGAAGTATACCCTTGTCAAATAATTCCTTGCCACTAAGACCTTCTCTAGTTGTTGCATTTTCTCCCATTATACCATTTTCTGCCATGATAATACTGTCGAAAAGTCTCTTGTGTGCAGCATCTCTGGCACTGTAAAGTGTACCTGTAAGATACACATAATCTCCCGCTTTAAGCTCTCTAAGTTGTTCTCTATTAAAGGGTACATTTATCACTCTTTTACTGTCCATTATGTCCTCCCTCATTGGTAAGAACGTAGCCTCTAAAATCCAGGGCACTTATCTCACCTGTGTAAGAATTGTGTCTAAAGGTAATTTCTTCAATTACAACACTACAGTTATTGCTTAATTTTATGTATTGATAATCCATTTCCTGAGAATAATTCAAATCATCAGCCTTTAACTTGATAGCTAAATCCACAACCTGAGTTATATCTACATTTACCTCAAAATTATCACCGTATGTAACAATAATAGCTTTAATATCTTCACTTGAATATAGCATTCCATTGTTACTATAATAAGTAAAATCATAGATATGTGTAAAGCCTGCTATCTCCACTCCTTTATTTCTTATACTTGTCGGAACGTAGGCTCTCATATACTCAGTATACTTATATTGATCTTTCTCTTCTACTAAATCATAGAATTTAAGTTCTAGCTCTTCTCTTTCCTGCTTTGTGAATTTTTCGTCTAAATATATATCTCCATATTCACATCTATAGGAATCCAGGTATTCATATATAACACTTGCAGTTGCATAGTCTTCTCTATCAAGAGCTTCCTCAAAACGAGCTATCTGTACATTGGCAGGAAGCTTATCCATATTAAGCCCTGGGAAAAGCATGGCAAATGTAAAAATTCCAAAGCCCACAATAAGTAAAAGCTCCTCCTTAAGCTCTTTCTTCATAAGCTTTCCTATTACATCCCAGAGTACGTAAATTATTTGGAAAATTATAGCCACAACACCCATATATCTATCTGTTGTAAGGCCATAGCTTCCTATTCTTATTCCTATGGAAATAATCTCTAATATGATTAATGGTATATAAGCGTATTTTATATTTTTTACAAGCTTTCCATATAGGCCTGACTCCTCACCCTTAAGAGCAGCTTTCTCTCTAAGGAAGCCATTGCACATAAACCAAACAGGACCACCTAAAACAAACACGTATAAGCAAATGTCAAATACCTCATTAGAAGGTATGTCCCAACTAATCAGAATTTTGATTATATATAAATAAACAATCAGTAAGGCAATAATAACTGCCGGCATAAGAACCACATTTATAAGTCCCTTGGTAAACTTTGAATTTTCATCCTTAGTGTCTGTTATGGTAAGTAAGCTGTATGGAAAGCATATAAATCCACATATTAAAACTGTTAAATTATCTAATATATCCCAATAATCTATATCCATAATAAGGGCTTCGAATATAGAAAGCAGCATACATATAGCCAGGTAAAGTACAAAGAATAATCCCCACATCTTAAGCAATCCGAAAATTGCTCTGGAAACATATGTATCAAAGCTAAGTCCACTAAGCTTTACAAGCTTATAAATTACAGCTACAACTACTGCTGCTATATACACAGCAAGTATCTTGGATATATTAAGATAAAACAAATCCGGATAGTCAAAGCAATTGGCTATATCATCATCAAAATATGCTAACAATGTCCATATCAATGCTTGGGCAGCATCTACCACATAAAATATGGTAAGCCTTCCCCAATTTTTAGGCTGTGTCTTATCCACGAAAAAGGTCTCTATTAACAATGCTCCTAATGCAAACATAAGTAGGAAAAACTCTGTGTAAGTAACAAAATCATTAGGCTCATCCAACTCAAAGTCAATGCAGAAGAATATAGATGCCAGTGCAACTGCAATTATGGTAAATGTATAGTTATAAATTAGCCCTCTTAAATCAGTCTTTTGTTCCTCAATAAAGCTTTTAAATTTTCCCATGTAAAAATCCCCCTTTTTCGTACATAAATAATCTACTCAAGTATGTCATTATTTTTAGCATACTTTTTATATTTCACCTTACTTGTGTATATTTTATATCTCCTTAGTTACATGTCTATTTACATGACAACACATATTTACAGCCAGAGGCATTCCGGCAATATGAGTTGCATAGGTTTCAATATTAACAGCAAGAGCTGTTGTTTTTCCACCTAAACCTCCCGGTCCTATACCTGTTGCATTAACCATTTGAAGAAGTTCATTCTCTATTCTAGCAATATGCTCTTTATCTGAGTGTGAATTAACATCTCTGGTAAGTGCCTTCTTGGCAAGCTTTGCAGCTAATTCAAAATCTCCTCCAAGTCCGACTCCTACTACCATAGGTGGGCATGCATTAGGACCTGCATCCTTAACTGCCTGTAGCACTGCTGCCTTTACTCCTTCTTCACCATCAGCCGGCTTAAGCATAAACACCCTACTCATATTCTCACTTCCAAAGCCCTTAGGTGCTATGGTAATAGTTAGCTTATCCCCGGGAACTATATCGTAGTGAATAATAGCTGGCGTATTATCCTTGGTATTCTCACGAATAAGTGGATCTGCCACCACTGACTTTCTAAGATACCCCTCTGTATATCCACGTCTAACTCCCTCGTTAATTGCATCTGTAAGATTCATTCCCTCTATATGTAAATCCTGTCCCACATTTACGAAAAACACTGCCATACCTGTATCCTGGCATATTGGAATCCTATCACTTCCTGCAATCTCCATGTTCTCTATAAGCTGATTCATAATCTGCTTGCCTAAGATACCATCCTCTTCCTTGGCGGCCTCTCTCATTCTCTCCTCCATATCAGGAGCAAGAAAAAGATTAGCCTGGATACACATATCCCTAACTGTTTCTATTATAATATCTGTATTAATTGTTCTCATAATTAATCTAAAACCCTCTTTATAAACTACTTTTTTTATTTACACATAGTAATATTATGCAACTAAATCCTAGGAAAAACAAGTATCTAAAAGTAGACAAAAAAATAACTAGCCAAACCTTAGAACATTGGCTAGTTATTTTTAATTATTAATGTCAAACATAACATATTATGTCATGCCACCACATCGCAAGCACAGCTTGCTCAATGGTGACTTACTAGTCATCTAGATAATCGTCGTCCTTCTCCCCTAAGGTTCCGTTCTTCGCCTTGCTAATGAAAATACTTAGTGACACGAAGAAATAGGCAACAGTAAGAATTACGAATATTACTGCTAGCCAGTATATTGCGTCGAAAAGCACATCTGCTAATCCTTCAATTTTGCTTAGTCCCTCAAGACCGTCAATTAATGTATCTCCCATGTTAATTACCTCTTTTATTTATACCTCAGAGCTTACAGATTAATCCATAAGCTCTGAAGCTAATAAACTAAAATGTTAATTAATGATTTACCATCTACTAGATTATATATCAAAATACTAATCTAGTCATCAAGTTTTTATTAACATTAAGCATTTTAAGATTCTGTATCATCTGCTGCACCTTCATCATTTGAATCCTCTGCAACATCCTCTACATCTCCCTCTTCGTTATCCTGAGCTTCCATCTCCTGCTCTAATGCAGAAAGTGACTCAGACTCGTCTGCTGACTTCTGTCTAACCTTAGCAATACTTGCAACTGTAATATCATTTGCAATATCCATATTGATAAGCTTAACACCTGTAGTAATTCTTCCAAGAGTTGAGATATCCTTACAGAGAAGTCTTATAACGATTCCCTGGTTAGTGATAATCATAATCTCGTTGTCATCATTTACTGCCTTAAAGCCTATTACAGGACCAGACTTATCAGTAATCTTGTAGCACTTAACACCCTTACCACCACGTCTCTGTGGAGTAAACTCGTCTATAAGTGTTCTCTTACCTAAGCCATTTTCTGATACGATAAGCACTGAATCACCCTGAGTATCCATCTGCATACCTACGATTTCATCACCGTCAGCAACATTCATACCGATAACACCCATAGATGTTCTACCTGTGCATCTTACATCCTTCTCGTTGAAGCGGATACACATACCCTGCTTAGTAATAAGAATAATATCCTTCTTATTATTAGTTGACTTAACCTCGATAAGCTCATCATTTTCCTTAAGAGTAATAGCTGCAAGACCAGACTTTCTAACATTTGCATACTCAGTAATTCTAGTCTTCTTAACAATACCGTTCTTAGTAGCCATGAAGAGGTATCTGCCCTCATTGTACTTTAAGATTGGTATAACAGCTGTAATCTTCTCATCAGGCATAAGCTGAAGAAGGTTGACAATGGCTGTACCTCTTGCAGTTCTGCTTGACTCTGGAATCTCGTAAGCCTTAAGTCTGTATACTCTACCCTGGTTAGTAAAGAACATAATATAGTGATGAGTTGTAGTCATAAAGAGATCCTCTATGAAGTCATCCTCTATAGTCTGCATACCCTTTATGCCCTTACCACCTCTGTGCTGGCTCTTGAAGTTATTGATAGACATACGCTTAACATAGCCAAGCTTAGTCATAGCAATAACAATATTCTCCTTCTTGATAAGATCCTCAACAGAGATATCATCATCCATATCTATACCGATAGATGTTCTTCTGTCATCGCCGAACTTTGTAGCGATAATAAGAATCTCCTCCTTGATAACTCCAAGAAGCTTCTTTCTATCAGCAAGAATTGTACGTAACTCGGCAATCTTAACCATAAGCTCCTTATACTCATTCTCAAGCTTTTCTCTTTCCAAGCCTGTGAGAGCTCTAAGCTTCATCTCTACGATAGCTTCAGCCTGAGCATCTGTAAGACCAAATGTCTCCATCAGCTTAAGCTTAGCATCTGCAACAGACTTTGAAGCTCTAATTATCTTAATAACCTCATCAATGTGGTCAAGAGCTATAAGTAATCCCTCTAAGATATGAGCTCTCTTCTCTGCCTTATCAAGCTCATATTTAGTTCTTCTTGTTACTACCTCCTCCTGATGCTTTAAGTAGTATGTAAGCATCTCAAGAAGGTTAAGGATTCTAGGCTCCTGATCAACAAGTGCAAGCATAATTACACCAAATGTATCCTGCATCTGAGTGTGCTTGTAGAGCTGATTTAAGATGATATTTGCATTGCAATCCTTTCTAAGCTCGATTACAATTCTCATACCCTCACGAGATGACTCATCTCTAAGGTCTGTAATACCATCAAGCTTCTTCTCCTTAACAAGCTCAGCAATCTTCTGGATAAGTCTAGCCTTATTAACCATGTATGGAAGCTCTGTTACAACGATTCTCTGCTTTCCACCACTCATAGGCTCAATCTCAGATATTGCTCTTACCTTAATCTTACCTCTACCTGTTCTATATGCCTCATTAATACCTGAAGTACCAAGTATCTGAGCACCTGTAGGGAAGTCAGGACCCTGGATAATCTCCATAAGCTCCTCTATGTCAGTCTCTCTGTCTTCCTCTACCTGATTATCGATAATCTTAACAACACCATTTATAATCTCTCTAAGATTATGAGGTGGTATATTAGTAGCCATACCTACGGCGATACCTGATGTACCATTTACAAGTAGGTTAGGATATCTACTTGGGAGTACGATAGGCTCCTTCTCTGTCTCATCAAAGTTAGGTACGAAATCTACAGTGTCCTTGTTAATATCAGCAATCATCTCCATAGAAATCTTGGAAAGTCTTGCTTCTGTGTATCGCATTGCCGCAGCTCCATCACCGTCCACAGAACCAAAGTTTCCGTGTCCATCGATAAGCTGATATCTTGTATTCCACTCCTGAGCAAGCTTTACCATAGCCTCATAGATTGAACTATCTCCATGTGGATGATATTTACCCATTGTATCACCGACGATACGGGCACACTTTCTGTGTGGCTTGTCTGGATAATTTGAAAGCTCCACCATAGCGTGAAGAATTCTTCTTTGTACCGGCTTAAGACCGTCTCTTACATCAGGGAGAGCACGAGCCGCGATAACACTCATGGCATAGTCAATATATGACTCTTCCATGGTCTTTTTCAAATCCACTTCCTGGATTTTATCAAAAATATTACTATCGTCCATCATTTACCTCCCATTAAATGTCAAGATTCTTAACGAACTTGGCATTTGCCTCTATAAATTCACGTCTTGGCTCAACCTTCTCACCCATAAGAGTATCAAAGGTAATATCAAGCTCTGACTCACTTTCCTCATCTATAGATACTCTAAGAAGAACTCTCTTCTCAGGATCCATAGTTGTATCCCAAAGCTGCTCAGCATCCATCTCACCAAGACCCTTATAACGCTGAATCTTATTATTCTGGTCTCTTCCAACCTCATCTAATATCTTAGCAAGCTCATCATCGCTGTATGCATACCAAGTCTTCTTATTCTTCTCAAGCTTATAAAGTGGTGGCTGAGCAAGATATACATGACCCTGTCTAATAAGGTCAGGCATAAATCTGAAGAAGAAGGTAAGCATAAGTGTTGCAATATGAGCACCATCAACGTCCGCATCTGTCATGATAATAATCTTATCATATCTAAGCTTCTCTATATTAAAGTTCTCTCTGATACCTGTACCAAATGCAGTTATCATAGCTTTAATTTCTTCATTGCCAAGAATTCTATCAATTCTTGCCTTCTCTACATTAAGGATTTTACCTCTAAGAGGAAGTATAGCCTGTGTAGCTCTTGAACGAGCAGTCTTAGCAGAACCACCCGCAGAATCTCCCTCTACGATGTAGATTTCACAATTCTTAGGATCCTTGTCTGAACAGTCGGCAAGCTTACCTGGAAGTGCCATAGAGCTTTCAAGTGTAGACTTTCTAGCCACATCTCTAGCCTTACGAGCTGCTATACGAGCTCTCTGAGCAAGTACAGCCTTACCAACTATAGCCTTTGCAACCTGAGGATTCTGCTCTAGGAAATAAGTAAGCTTCTCAAATACAATACCCTCAACTGCAGTTCTAGCCTCAGCATTACCAAGCTTCTGCTTAGTCTGTCCCTCGAACTGAGGATCAGGAATCTTAATACTTACTATACAAGCAAGTCCCTCTCTAAGGTCATCACCTGAAAGGTTGTCCTCCTTATCCTTAAGCAGCTTGTTATTTCTAGCATAATCATTACATACCTTTGTAAGAGCTGATCTAAAGCCTGTAAGGTGCATACCACCCTCTGGAGTTGTAATGTTATTAACAAAGCTAAGTGTATTTTCATTAAAGGAATCATTATGCTGCAATGCTACCTCAACATAGATATCATCCTTATATCCCTCACAATATATAACCTTATCATAGAGAGTGTTTTTGTGCTTATTAAGATATTCGATAAATTCCTTAATACCACCCTCATAGTGGAAGGTTGCACTCTTTTCCTTACCCTCTCTCTTATCTTCAATATTGATTTTAAGACCCTTAGTAAGGAATGCCATCTCTCTAAATCTTCTTCTAAGTGTATCATAATCAAATATTACATCATCGAAGATTGTATCATCTGGCATAAATGTTACCTTAGTACCTGTCTTATCAGTCTTACCAACCTCTTTAAGCTTATAGATAACATTTCCTCTCTCATAACGCTGTCTATATACCTTTCCATCTCTTGAGATTTCTACCTCAAGCCAATTAGAAAGTGCGTTAACAACAGAAGCACCAACACCGTGGAGACCACCTGAAACCTTGTATCCCCCGCCGCCGAACTTACCACCTGCATGAAGTATTGTAAATACAACCTCAACAGCTGGAATTCCAGCCTTCTCATGAATACCTGTAGGAATACCTCTACCGTTATCCACAACTGTTACTGAATTATCTGCATTAATAGTAATATCAATGTTATCACAAAATCCAGCCAACGCCTCATCTACTGCATTATCAACAATTTCGTATACCAGGTGATGTAAGCCTCTGGTTGAGGTACTACCAATATACATACCCGGTCTCTTTCGTACCGCCTCTAATCCCTCAAGGATTTGGATTTGGTCGGCACCATAGTTTGATTGTTCATTACTGCCCATTTATATCCTCCTTTAGGCTACAGCTTAAACATCAAGAATCAGTATTGATTCTTGGCACCAGATTTGAATCAGCTTCAGCTGATTTGTTTCACCTGCAAATCTGTGCACATTTACTGTATTGTCCCCTTGCTAACCTGATATACCTTATCTATGGTTAGTCTTTCTTTTATAAAATCATCATATCCTGTACATGTAATGATAGTCTGGATATCATTAATGGATGAAAGCAAAGCTTCTCTTCTTGAAGAATCAAGCTCTGACATTACATCATCTAACAGTAATATGGGATTATCACCTATTATTTCCTTTACCATTTCTATCTCTGAAAGCTTAAGAGATAGTGCAGCTGTTCGCTGCTGACCCTGGGAGCCATATGTTTTAACATCCATATCATTAACTAAAAATGATATATCATCTCTATGCGGACCTACCTGTGTAGTTTGATATCTAAGATCTACATCCCTTTTAAAAGAAAGCTCTGTAGCAAAATCTTCACAGGATACATTCCTATCATAGATAACCTTGATTATTTCCTTATCACCGGTAAGTCTTTTATGTATATCAAGGATAATTTCATTAATCTTATCAATAAAATTATTCCTATCTTTTATAATTTTTATACCATATTCTACCAGCTGAGCATCCCATACATCTAACATTTCCAATTGAGATTTGTCATAGTAAATATTTTTGAGAAGATTATTTCTCTGATTAAGAATCTTATTATAGCTACTAAGATTACTATAATATATCTTACTTAACTGACATAGCTCCATATCTATGAAGCGTCTTCTCTCTGAAGGTCCATCCTTTATAATATCTAAATCCTCAGGAGAGAATAAAACCACATTAACCATACCCATAAGCTGTGAGGTTTTCTTCACAGGAACTCTGTCTATAGCTACACCTTTAGTTTTACTTCTTCTAAGATGCATGTCTATTCTATACTCTATATCTCTTTTATTAATTAAAGCCTTTATATGACCTTCATCTGAATTAAAATTAATTAATTCCTTATCCTTGCTGGTTCTATGTGATTTGGTAGTGGCTAACATATATATAGCTTCTAATATATTAGTTTTACCCTGAGCATTATCACCATATAAAATGTTTATTCCATCTGAAAAGCTAATTTCCTCACTCAAATAATTTCTATAATTATTAAGTGCTAAGCTATTAATAACCATTACTTAGACTCTCCTTTATGTACTCAAGCCTATTAATTTAAACTAAGCCTGAATACTGATAGATTCACCGTCAAACTCAACATGTGCTCCATCATATAGCTTTCTACCTCTTCTAGTCTCAACCTCTCCATCCACAAGAACAAGACCCTGCTGTATAAATTCCTTGGCATCTATACCTGAATCAGCAAGACCTGTGGCCTTAAGAGCCTGTCCTAGCTTTATAAATTCTTCTCCATCACGAAGCTTTAAAATATGCATAACAAGCCTCCTAATTAATATGCGCTAGCATTAATATTTACAGGAAGAATTACGTATACGTAGCTTTCATCCTCATCCTTAATAATACAAGGTGATTTAGCATCTCTCATATACATACAAATTTCTTCATCATCTACAACCTTAAGTACATCCATCAAGAATCTTGGATTAAATCCAATGATTATATCATCACCCTTTTTATCAACATCTAAGGTTTCATTCATGTTACCTACCTGGCTGTTAACCTTGAAGTACATATTATTATCATCCTTAATGCTTATAACGATAGGCTTTTTATCTGATTCTCTTATAAAGATAGATGCTCTATCAAGTGTGCTAAGGAAGTCCTTATTATTAACCTTAACACTTATCTTATGGTCTATGGAAAGCATCTGAATAATCTTAAAATACTCTCCCTCAAGTAATCTTGAAACCACCATAGTCTTATCAAACTCAAACAAAATATTTCTATCAGTAAAATAGATATTAACCATATCATCTATTCCACCACTTAAAATTCTTGATATATCATTAAGTGTTTTTCCAGGAACTACTACCTTAACATTGTCAGCATTACCTGAAAGCTCAATATTTCTCATAGAAATTCTATGTCCATCAAGTGATACAACTGTAAGCTTTCCATCCTTAACCTCGAAAAGCTCACCTGTCATAAGCTTATTATTTTCATTATCAGATATAGAAAAGATTGTCTGATTAATTACCTGCTTTAAGGTAAACTGAGATACAGTTATACTCTTACTCTTTTCAACTACAGGTAAATCTGTAAATTCATCACCTGGCTTACAAGCAAGAAGCTCAAGGTCTGATCTCTCACACTTAATTCTAAGCTTTGTATCAGGAGTAGACTCAAGAAGAATCTCACTATCAGGAAGTCTCTTAATATACTCATTAAATTCCTTAGCTTCAACTGCTATCTTACCTATCTCTAATACATCACCCTCTAAGGTTGTCTCTATACCTAATTCCAAATCATTAGCTACAAGCTTAATACAATCTGCATATACATCTATAAGAATACATTCAAGTATTGGCATAGTAGTCTTAGTAGAAACTGCCTTAGATACAATATTAAGAGATTTCATAAGGTTAGATCTTTTACATTTTATTTTCATAATGTTAATAACTCCTTTCCACATCGAAACAAATGAAAATTAAATCAAAATGCATATAATTAATTAATAAATAATTAGTAGTAATAGTAGTAGGGGGTGTGGATATTAGTTTAAGTCCTTTAACCCCTTTAAATATCAAGGTTTTTAACGTTGATAAATTTGTCAGTTAATGAAGATTTTGATGTGTTTAAAATATGGATAACTTTAACCACTTAAGGCACTGTTTAAATAGTTAAAAAAGTAAATAATTTTTTATCAACAGTTTAATAACACCTTTAAACAAGTTATAAACATATAATCAACAATATAGCATCAATATAATTAAATTAAGAAGGGTTAAGCTTCTTTATAATAGTATCTATATTATTCTTAAAGCCTTCGTCCTTATTATAATTTTCTTCAACTCTCTTGCAGCCGTTCATTACTGTGGTATGATCTCGTCCACCAACAGCATTACCAACTGACTTAAGAGATAATACAGTATATTTTCTAAGAAGGTACATAATAATCTGTCTTGCAGTTGCTATGTCCTGGCTTCTTTTCTTTGACTTTATATCTCCCTCTGAGATGTTCATATGTTCACAAACTACAGATATAATACGTTCAGGAGTAATCTTAATATTAGCATCCTTGTTAATAATATCCTTAAGAGAATCCTTAGCAGTTTCTAAAGTAACCTTCTCGTTCATAAGCTTGGAGAATATGGAAATCTTATTAAGAGCTCCCTCAAGCTCACGGATATTGTTGGTAACATTCTCTGCTATGTAAACATAAACATCATCAGGGATGTCCTTAAGATTTTCTCTCTCAGCCTTATTCTTAAGAATAGCCATTCGAGTCTCATAATCAGGCTCGTGAATATCTATAGGAACACCACATTCAAATCTAGATATAATTCTTTCATCCAAAGTTTTAATCTCCTTAGGAGGTCTGTCTGATGAAAGAATGATTTGCTTCTTATTATCATACAGAGTATTAAATGTGTTAAAGAACTCCATCTGTGTACTGTCCTTGTCTTTAATGAACTGGACATCATCTATAAGGAGAACGTCAACATTTCTATACTTTTCTCTAAACTCATCAGTTGTATGGTTCTTGATAGCATTGATAATCTCATTAGTAAACTTCTCTGATGTTACATACAAAACATTAGCATTCTCGTCATTCCTTAAAATGTAATGTGCTATGGACTGCATAAGGTGGGTCTTACCAAGTCCTGAGTTACCATATAAAAACAGAGGATTAAAATTATCCTGTGCAGGCATGTCCGCAACTGCAAGGCAAGTAGCGTGAGCATGTCTATTACTGTCACCAACTATAAAGTTTTCAAATGTATACTTTGGATTAAGGTTACTTCTTATAATAGCGTCATTATAGCTTTCAGAAACCTTAGCTTCGTTAGTATTATCATCTTCCTTGACAAAATTCTTCTTCTCATCAATAACTATCTCGATATCGATATTGTTAAGAGTTTCTCTAATTGAGGACAGAAGAAATAAGTCAAATTCTTTCTTATGAATAAATTTGACAGCGTTCTCTCCCTGCTTAAGTCTTTCATCAACATAGAAATATACTGTATTATCTTTAACCTCGAATATCTTAAGAGTGCTTATCCAGGTTTTGATTAATATATTAGAAATGTCATATTGAGTTTCAAGAAGTGAAAGAATTTCATCCCATTTACTTTCAATTAATTTCTTCATTAAAAAGCCTCCGTTTAGCTTTTAAATAGCTTTTGATATTACTTTTTTAAGCTTCAAAATAGTTACAAAATTGCTTGATTTAAAACAAGCGCATACATACCAATAATAATACTATAAAATTGATAATTTATCAAGTTTAAGTGGATAAAATAATTACCTTATTATATAGTAAATAATAAATCAACCAGCCATGCCGATACATTCCATACTGCGTATGAAAATAAAATAATTTTATGTAAATAAAAAAAAACTTATCAACATTTTTTAAAGATGAAAAAATATGTCGAAAATACGTGGATTTTTGTGGATAACCACATAAAATACACTACTTATCCACAAGTTAATAACATTTTGTGGATAACATTATGTTAATTCATTATGGTAAAGTAGTAAAAAATGTGGATAACTATAAGGAAAAATAAGCATAAAAACCTTGACTTATAAGGGTTTTTTAAATATAATGTGTGCTGGTGTCTTTTGACAAGATATAGATTATGTTAATCAAATATTAGTCAAATGCTTGGATTAAGACATTAATATTATGTAAAGGAGGATATCTATTATGAAGATGACATTCCAGCCAAAGAAGAGACAGAGATCTAAGGTTCATGGTTTTAGAAAGAGAATGAGCACTGCTAACGGCAGAAAGGTATTATCTGCTAGAAGAGCTAAGGGTAGAAAGAAATTATCAGCGTAGGTCACACTAAGCTTGTGACCTTTTGTTTTCCAACTATTTTGTCTGAGAAGGGAAACAATTTAATTTAAGTGGAGAATAGAATGAGAAACATTGTTACACTTAAAAATAACAGAGAGTTCGGCAAGGTGTATAACCAAAAAGAATCGTTTGCCAATAAATATTTAGTGATGTATCTAAGTGCCAACAACTTAGATTGCAGTAGAATTGGAATCTCTGTTAGTAAAAAAGTTGGTAATAGCGTGGTCAGGCATCGTATAACAAGACTTATAAGAGAGAGCTATAGACTTAACAAGGACAAGCTTAAAAAAGGCTATGATATGGTTATAGTAGCAAGAGTTAATGCAAAGGATAAATCCTATAAGGAGATAGAGAGTGCATTTATGCATTTGGCTAAGCTTCATCATATTATTGAACAATAATAGCTGTCCCATCAATTTACATTTGAGCAATATTAAGTGAATAAATCATTAGATAAATCGAAATATTTGTTATATTTTTAATTTTATTTGTATATGAAAAAGATTTGTATTGGATTAATTAAGTTTTATAGAAAGTATTTATCTCCTCTTAAAGGACATGGAGTGTGTAAATTTTATCCAACCTGTTCACAGTATGCTTTAGAGGCATATGAAAAGTATGGTTTTTTTAAGGGTACTGCTCTTACAGTGTGGAGAATACTTAGATGCAATCCATTTTCCAAAGGTGGTTATGATCCTGTACCTTAAATTTGGAGGAAAAAAATGTTTTTAACTCAAGCAGACGGATTAATCATGGGTCCAATTTCCAAGTTACTTGGATTATTACTTAATGGAATCTATGAATTGTCCAGCAATTTGGGAATAGTAAGTATAGGAGCTTCTATTATTATATTTACTATTGCGGTTCGTTTGTGTCTGCTTCCTTCTATGTTCAAGCAGACAAGATCTTCAAAAATTCAGCAGTTTATACAGTCTGAAATTAATAAGATCAATAAAAAATATAGAAACAAAAAAGACCAGGAATCTATGCTGAAGCAGCAGGCTGAGGTTAGAGAGCTTCAGGACAAGTACGGTGTTAATTTAACAGGTGGTTGTCTTGTATCAATCATTCAGATGCCAATCTTTTTTGCACTCTATAATGTTATTCAGAACATACCTGCATATGTTACAAAGGTAAAAGATTTATATATACCTATAGCAAATGCAATTAAAAATGATACTACAGCCTTTGAAAAGCTTGGCGAGTACAAGGAAACAATTGCATCCTTGAAGATAATTAATATGAATAATAGTAACACTAATACTATCATCGATGTACTTGCAAAGTTTGATAATGATTCCTGGGATGCATATAAGGAATTATTAGGAGGCAATGGTGCTGTTGTAGATGCAATTAATGCAAATATGGACAAAATCTCAGATGTGTACAGCTTTATAGGTGGTATAAACCTTGCTGCAGCACCAGGATTTGCTTTAACAGCAGCATTTATTATTCCTATCCTGTCTTTGGTTTTCCAATATATGAGTTTAAATGCGACACCAATGCAGAGCTCAGGAGATCCAACAGCAGATGCAACTATGAAGTCTATGAAGACTATGATGAAGGTATTTCCTCTTATGTCCTTCTTTGTAACTGTTAATGTTCCTGCCGGTGTTGGTTTATATTGGGCAACAGGTTCATTGCTTAGCTTTGTAACATCTAAGTCTATTCATGCATACTTTAAGCATGCTGATATGGATAAGATTGTTGAAAAGTCTAAGGAAAAGGCAGCGAAGAAGATTGAGAAGCGTAAAGCAGCAGGTAAGAAGACCTTTGCTGAGAAGATGGCTGAGGCAGCTTATGGACAGCAACCACAGCAGGAGTCTAATGCTTCTAGATCGAATATTACTAA
The DNA here is from genome assembly GCA_017625335.1 of Lachnospiraceae bacterium. GTDB lineage: Bacteria > Bacillota > Clostridia > Lachnospirales > Lachnospiraceae > Coprococcus_C. Next base: position 16,905 of record JAGALE010000231.1, on the reverse strand, counting down.
TTCAAAGCTTAAGAGTTATACTTCATCAACTATGAAGACACAAAGTGGTACAGTTAAATATAGAGAGGGTAGTCTTGCAGCTAAGGCTAATGCTCTCCAAAAGTTTAACGATAATAACGGAGGAAAGAACTAGTGGAATTTAAAGAGTTCAAAGCTAAGACAGTTGAAGAGGCTCTTACAATTGCTTCTATGGAGTTAGGAGTAGCTAGTACTGAGTTAGATTATGAGGTTATAGATAAGGGTACATCAGGTTTCTTAGGAATTGGTGCTAAGCCAGCAATTATTAAAGCTAAGAAGAAGGATACCTTCCTTGAAGATATTAAGGCTTATCTCGATAATCTTTTCAAGGCTATGGAGGTTGAATCTACAGTTACTATAGATTACGATAAGGATGAGGGCGTTATGAATATTGACGTTGCTGGTCCTGATATGGGAATCTTAATTGGTAAGCGTGGACAGACCTTAGATGCTCTCCAGTATCTTATCAGCTTATTCGTTAATAAGAAGAGTGAGTCTTATATCAGAGTTAAGCTTGATACTGAGAACTATCGTCAGAGAAGAAAGGATACTCTTGAGAATCTTGCAAGAAATATTGCTTTCAAGGTTAAGAGAACAAGAAGATCCTTTACATTAGAGCCAATGAATCCATATGAGAGAAGAATTATTCATTCATCTCTTCAGAATGATAAGTATGTAGCAACTAGAAGTGAGGGCGAGGAGCCATATCGTAAGGTTGTTGTATATCTTAAGAAGAACTAAAGTTATAGTGAAAGTTGAAACCCTGGTACAGTCCTTGTGCCGGGGTTTTTTTAATTATGGTTATGATAATGTTGAAATTAATATATATTTTGTTGAAATTAATAGTTTTCAGTAGTTGACAAAATAACAAGAGGTCATAATATGATATGTCCCCTGTCAAGTAGACAGGTCAAATATCATATTATGACCTCTTATATTAATTGAATTATTTACCCATACAGAACTCTGCGAAGATTTTGTTGACCAGGTCGTCTTCTAGCTCTTCACCGATGATTTTACCAAGGGATGCATAGGCTGCCATCAAGTCTATGGTAAGGAAGTCCTCTCCCATCATTAGATGGATACTTTCAAGTACTTTGTTTAGACTTTCTTTTGATTCATAGAGTAGAGCCTTATGTCTTTGGTTTGTGATATAGATTTCGTCATTATAGTTTAGTTCGTTGTTGAAAAACATCTCTTTAAGCAGGTTGTGAAGGTTATCCTTACCTGTTCCTTCTTTTGCTGATATTTCAAGGATTTTGGTGTTAATAGTGTTACTTATCAACACTTTATCCACAACAGTTTCAAGGTCGTTTTTATTGATTAAAGTTATGGATTTTTTGTCCTTGATTTTATCCATAATTTTGAAATCGTTTTCATCTAATGTAGTGGTTCCATCAACGATATAAAGTATAAGGTCTGCATCATCTATAGAGGCTATAGCTTTGTCCACTCCTATTTTCTCAACAGTATCAGATGTAGTACGGATTCCGGCCGTATCTACTATATTTAGTGTAATTCCATCTATATTGATATATTCCTCAAGGGTGTCTCTGGTGGTACCCTCAATGTCTGTAACTATAGCTCTTTCCTCACCTAAAAGCATATTTAAAACAGAGGATTTTCCTGCATTTGGACGACCTACTATGGCAGTTCTTATACCCTCTTTGATTAGACGTCCATCAGTGCTTGATTTTATTAGCTTTTCAACAGTTATCAACATGTTATCCACAGTGCCCTCCAACTGCTGTGGATAATCCTCTAAGGAGTAATTTTCAGGATCATCAAGGGCTGATTCGATGTAAGCAATATTATATAAAAGCTTATCTCTCATATCCTTAATCAGCTTAGTTAATTCACCTGAAAGCTGTTTAAGGGATGACTTTGCTGCCATATCATTCTTTGCATGAATTAAGTCCATAACAGATTCTGCCTGTGACATGTCAATTCGTCCATTTAAGAATGCTCTCTTAGTAAACTCTCCCGGTTCCGCCGGTCTTGCTCCAAGTCTTATTACTAAATCAAAGATTCTCTTTAATACAGTTATTCCACCATGACAATCAAGCTCAACAACATCCTCTGCAGTATATGTGCCAGGTGAACGCATAACTAAAGCTATTGCTTCATCATAGATTTCTCCATCATAAGATATTACTCCATAGGCTGCAGTGTAGCTTTCCATAGAACCTATGGATTTAGATTTATTCTTAGGGATGAAAAGCTTGTCTGCTATAGCAAGTGCTTCATCGCCACTTATTCTAATTATTCCAATGCCAGAATTGCCCATACCAGTGGCAATGGCTGCAATTGTGTCCTTCATATAATTCTCCTTATCTGTGAATCTAATGAACATTATAATTCCAAAAGAATTTATAGTCAATTTATAGCACATAAAAAATGAAACCGGATATTTTGGTCCGGTTTCATTGATTAATTTTCCTACAAGTTTGTATGATATTATACTTATAATTTATCTATAAATTTATAAAACTACAATTTCTGCTCAGCCTCTTCTCTAGTCAAATTATACTTTTCCATAAGAGTATCTATAATCTGAGCATCTGAAATCCCGAGATCTTTGAGGGTACTTATGAGGTTGAATATACCTCGTTCCAAGCCCAACTCCAAGCCATGCTTAACACCCTTATCAAACACATAATCTTCCCTGGCCACAGCATCACGCCTAGCCTTCTCTCTAGCCTCACACTCCAGCTGTATCCTCTCGTCCTCAGATAACTCCTTAAGGGTCACTATACACTCGCTTATCTCCTTGTTCTTATCCGCCAGCATAATAATCTCCTCCCATGTCTCGGCACAGAAAAGCTGCGCCCAGTGGTACAAATCAGGCATACTCGCCTCATCCTCTTCATTTCCTAGATGATTTAATTGTAACACGAGAATCGATACCTTGTCACTATAAATGTGATTGGTTTTACGATTTATTAAATAATAATCGAGGAACAGTTCTTTGGGAAAACCGTCTATATTAAAATCCAGTATGCCTATTTGAATGGCCTTCTTTGATTCCTTATAATCCTCACCAGTCTTAAGCTGATCATAATTCTTGCACAGATATGTAAGAGAACGTTCTGTCCAATTATTCAGATTCTCCACCTGCATCTCAATATTAATTATGGTATTGTCATTGAGAAGTAGGTTGATGTCAAGCACCACATACTTATCAGTTATTCTTTCACCTAGAATTATAGGATTAGTTATAGTGACCGTTTTAATATCACTATTCTGAAGTCTTAACAGAGCACACAATAACCCCCTTAACGCTTTCTCGTTCTTCTGCAAAAAAGCTTTAAACATGTAGTCATTGGTAAGCTTATGAGGCAGAGGTCCCGTAAGCTTTGAATAATCCTGTCTATCATTCGTCATCTCCCATATATCCGTTGTACCCATCATTTCTTCCTCCTTGTAAAAAACAAGGCGCGCCTTATATGGTTAAAAATAGTTTGAAAATAAATACGATATTATAAAATGCATTCTGTGAAAATGATTATATTCCAAGCACTATATATCGTAAAGCCTAATTTTTCAAACGTTTGTACAGTTTTGAAGCATTCTGTGAAAAGTCTGTGAACTCCCCCAAAGTCAAAATTTTAAAAACGCAGATAAAATAAGGGTTTGCGAAAAAATATACATTTTCGTAAACCCTGAAATTTATCGGAAATCACCGACGATAGAACTATATTTAATACTCCTTATAGGTACGGTACTTCATCAAACAATAATGATGGGAAGATTAACAAGGGATCCTGAGGTGTGTCAATTCCTTATAGGTACGGTACTTCATAAAACGGAAATTCTCCTATGCAAAAGCCAGATGTTGTAGTGGTGTCAATTCCTTATAGGTACGGTACTTCATAAAACGGTAAAACAGACACTATGGAGGCATTCAGTAACGAATGTGTCAATTCCTTATAGGTACGGTACTTCATCAAACTTGATAGAGCAAACGGAAACGATGCAGTATTTTAGTGTCAATTCCTTATAGGTACGGTACTTCATAAAACCCTGCCTTCTAGAACCCTTGATTTATAAGGGTTTCAGACCCCTTTTGCGGCGGACAATTTTTTGAGCCTGCATTTTTGGGTAATTTTGCCGATAATCATTATCATTATAGTCCTAAAGCGTGATAACCACTTATATCGGCGCAGAATTAGATGAATTTTTCTAACACAGTTAAATTATAGTATACTTTTTAGTCATTTTCAAGGCGATTTTAATACAATTTATAATACAGAAAGATATATTTATTTTATCTCTTCAATTAATTCTTGCAACTAACAGATTATTTGTTAAAATAGAGAATAGTGATTTTAAAAATGAAAGGAACAGGGTAATGTCAGCAAATACATACATTCAGGAAGAATATGATATCGTGGTTGTTGGAGCGGGACACGCAGGCTGTGAGGCTGCGCTAGCTGCGGCACGACTTGGATTTAAGACAATTTTATTTACTATTAGTATGGACAGTGTTGCCCTGATGCCTTGTAATCCTAATATAGGTGGTAGTTCCAAGGGTCACTTGGTTAGAGAGATTGATGCACTTGGCGGTGAGATGGGTAAGAATATTGATAAGACCTATATTCAGTCTAAGATGTTAAATGTTTCTAAGGGTCCTGCTGTCCACTCTCTTCGTGCACAGGCGGACAAAGTGGAGTATACCAAGCACATGAGACTCACTCTTCAGAATACTGATAACCTTACTCTAAGACAGGCTGAGGTTACTGAGCTTTTGTATGAAGAGGTTGAATTTAATGGAAGTAAAAATGTTAATTTAGATAATTCAACTGACGTAAATCAAGAATTTTGTCAGTTAGGTAGTGAAGCTAGTGTAACCACTAAGAAGATTATCAAGGGTGTGAAAACATTTTCCGGTGCAACCTACCTTGCTAAGGCAGTTGTTCTTTGTACAGGAACCTATCTTAAGGCTAGATGTATCTACGGAGATGTGGTTAATCACACAGGACCTAATGGTCTTCAGGCGGCAAATGGTTTGTCTGACTCTATGAGTGATGCAGGAATATTTATCAGACGATTTAAGACAGGTACTCCGGCTAGACTTGATAAGAAGACTATAGATTTCTCCAAGATGGAGGAGCAAAAGGGTGATGAGAAAATTGTTCCATTCTCATTTACCAATACTGAGGAAGATATTAAGAGGGACCAGATATCCTGTTGGCTCACTTATACCAATGAAAAAACTCATCAGATTATTAAGGATAACATAGACCGTTCACCTTTATTCTCAGGATTTATAGAGGGTACAGGTCCTAGATATTGTCCATCCATAGAGGATAAGGTTATGAAGTTCCCTGATAAGAATCGCCATCAGCTCTTCATCGAGCCAGAGGGCGAATTCACCAACGAGATGTACATGGGTGGTATGTCATCATCTCTTCCAGAGGATGTGCAGTATGCCATGATTAGAACTGTTCCGGGACTTGAAAATGTTACTATTATTAGAAATGCTTATGCTATCGAGTACGATTGTATCAATGCAGTTAATCTAGATGCATCCTTAGAGTTTAAAAGCTTTGAGGGACTTTTTTCAGCAGGTCAGCTTAATGGTAGTTCAGGCTACGAGGAGGCTGCTGCCCAGGGACTTATGGCAGGTATTAATGCAGCTAGAAAGCTTCAGGGTAAGGAGCCAATTATTCTTGACAGATCACAGGGCTATATAGGTGTTCTTATAGATGACCTTGTTACTAAGGAAACCTTTGAGCCATATCGTATGATGACCTCAAGAGCTGAGTATAGATTGCTTTTAAGACAGGATAATGCAGACCTTCGTCTTACAGATATAGGACATGAAATTGGTCTTATAGATGATGAGAGATATGAAGCATTTTGTACTAAGAGAAATCAGATTAATGCTGAGATAGAAAGAGTGTCAGAGATTATGGTGGGAGCTAATAAGAAGGTACAGGAATTCTTAGAAGCACATAACTCAACACCACTTAAAACTGCTGCCTCACTTGCTGAGCTAATAAGAAGACCGGAGCTTGATTACGAAGCTTTAGCTGAGCTTGATCCAGACAGAGAAGCAGTTGGACCACTTTCGTCAGAGGTAATTGAACAGATAAATATAGACATTAAGTATGAGGGATATATAACCAGACAAAAGCAGCAGGTTGAACACTTTAAGAAGATGGAGAAAAGGTTGATTCCTGCAGATATTAATTATGATGATGTGTCAAATCTTCGTAAGGAAGCTAGACAAAAGCTTAATCAGGTTAGACCAGCATCCTTAGGTCAGGCATCTAGAATATCAGGTGTATCCCCTGCGGATGTGTCAGTTCTTATGATATATCTGACAGCTAAGAGCTAGAAATGATTAATTTTTAAGTTTAATCTGGTGATGTTATAAAATTTTGGGCATATAGAAAATAATTTTCTTATATTGCCCGGTGATAGATATTAATTTAATGAGAATCTAATAAAATCTGGGCAGTAGAGCAAATAAATTCTGTATATGCCCGGAAAAATAAAAACAGTAAGAAAAAACCAGGAAAACTTGGGCAGTGGGACTAAGTAAATTTCTATATGCCCGGAAAAATAAAAACAGTAAGAAAAAACCAGGAAAACTTGGGCAGTGGGACTAAGTAAATTTCTATATGCCCGGAAAAATAAAAATAGTAAGAAAAAACTAGGAAAACCTGGGCAGTAAAGATAAGAAGAAAGCTATATGCCCGACCATCGAAAAAATAGTAAAAAAAAGATTAGAAAGTTAAAAAAGTAGCACTAAATTTGGAGTAAATATATGGAAAGATTAAATAAATATGTTGAACAACTGACAGGCTCTCCTCTATCAGAGACTCAGCTTCAACAATTTGAAACCTTTTATGACATGTTAATAGAGACTAATAAGGTTATGAATCTTACAGCCATAACTGATAGAGACGAGGTTATTCTTAAGCATTTTATGGATAGTGTTGCTTTGGCCGGCTATTATGATATTAAGGATAAATCTCTTAAGGTTATAGATGTTGGTACAGGTGCAGGCTTTCCGGGAATTCCCCTTAAGATTGCATTTCCAAGCTTAAATGTTACCTTATTTGATTCCCTTAATAAGAGAATTAAGTTCCTTCAGAGTGTTATTGATGAGCTTGGGTTAGATGGTGTAACTGCTTCAGCAAAGTCACCTGCTGTAGGTAACTGCGAAGCTATTCATGGCAGGGCTGAAGAAGGTGGTCGTAATAAGAACATGAGAGAAAGCTATGACTTAGTAGTTTCAAGAGCTGTGGCTAATATGTCAGTTCTTGCAGAGTACACACTTCCTTTTGTAAAGGAAGGAGGATACCTTATTCCATATAAGACTTTAACTGTGGATGAAGAATTGGATGCAGGTAAAAAGGCTATATCAATTCTTGGTGGTAAATTAGAAAAGGTAGAAAAGCTAACTCTTCCTGATTCAGATATAGGAAGAAGCTTTGTATTTATAAAGAAGATAAAAGCTACTCCTAAGGCATATCCTAGAAAAGCCGGGACAGCAAGCAAACAGCCCCTTTAAAAAAGGGGCTGTTTTACTTTGAGCTAATGGTGCTCTATACGAAATGTAGAAATCTAAAATATAAAAAAATAAAATGATTATTGTTTGGTGTCAATTATATTGTCATTTAAATCTGTGTCGTCACCCTTGTGACGCTTCTGCTGTCTCCTTAGTCTAAGCTCCTCTTGTCTTTGTTTGATATTTTCTAAACCAAGCTTATCTGTAGGAAGAACAGTTTTAATAGCAAAATACTTAAAGTTCTTATTCTGCTTTATCTTAATCTTACTAATCATAAGTCCGTGGTACCAACATTTGCACACGCTAATGTATGTATTAGGTGTATGGGTAAACCACTTAATCCTTTTGGCAGCCTTCTTACCACATTTGTAGCAACGCATGGTAACAAGCTCCTTGTCCATCATTATATCCTTTTTGTCATCAAACTCTCTGGATATATGTTCCATATAGTGTTTGTGGTAGGATATAATTTCATCTTCCTTGGCCTTAGGATTGTTATATACATCGTAGTTGTAACGGTCAGCCAAATCCTTAGGATGGATTTTAGCTAAAACCTGTGCTGTATAGTAAGCGTCATTGACGGCTGAGTGGAAAGGTCTGTCTATGTCTATGGATAGATTGTTTACTGCCTTTTCCAGCTTAACAATGGTGCCATCCTTTTCCTTAAGATCAGTATATATCTGCTGAATATTGTAAAACTTTAGAGGTGTCTCTAAAGGCTTCATATAATAATAATCCATATTATTCTGCAGATAGCTTAAATCCATAGGTCCCCAGGTACAGAAGATATAATCATCTGTGCCGCACCATTTTAGAAAATCTCTACAAACCATATCAAAGGGTTTACCATTTTTTAAATCCTTTTCATCATAGTTTAGAATACTTCTAATATGTGGCTGTAGCTTTTTGTAAAGCCTAGGTTTTATGAGATTAGAAAAGCTGTCTATAATATTAAATTTTGAATCAAGCTTTACTGCACCGATCTCGATGATTTCAAATGGCATACGTGGATTCTCAACAAATCCACCATAGCTTTGATTCCATTCAAGATCGAAAACTATGTAGTTCATATATTGTACCTTATATTAATTTATTCTGCTTTGGATTTCATCACTCTAAGGTGTGAGTAATCGCTGTTTAAATTGCCGTTTCTCTGCTCTAATTCCTTGCAGATGTCATTTAAAATTTCAATAGCCTCACTCTGAGATTTAGCATTAGCAGTTGCACTCTGTGCAATCAAAACTGCCAAGCGCTCATTACTGTTGACAATCTTAGTAGCATTATCTCCATCCTTTTTGATCATAAGCTTAGACATAAGCTTGTCCTGATCCATAAGCTCCTGGTAGAGCTTTGCGTTTTCAGATTTCATATCATCTACCATATCAAGGAGAGCTGACATGCTTTGAGCACGAGCAACCTCTTCCCTTTTGGCAACTGAGTAGATACCCTTTTCAACCTTTGTAAGCTCATTTTGTTTATCTATAGCAAGGGTTGCAATATCATCAACCTTTGCAAGGATTCCGTCTACTAAAAAATATGTGTCCACAACTACAATCAGCGAAACTGCTATAATAAGCTCAATATTTGCAGGATATGCAATTATAAGATATAAATCAATTAACAATGCTGCCACAAATGCAACCGCACTAATAGTAAGTGTTGTCTGAGATTTATGTTTCATAAATTTCCTCCTTTGTAGTTTATATGCCTAACCTTTATTTTACCATAGGCACTGTATTTTTTCAATGTAGTTAAATAATTATAGCTATATTTTTCAGCTATATAGATGTATGTATATCCCTAGCCAGCTTAAAGAATTTCGCCTGCTAGGATTAATAATCTATGCTTGGTGAAATGCATTCATAAGGCTAGGGATAACCTGCTTCTTACGTGATACTACGTCCTCTAGTATAACACATCCGTTGGTTACTTCATCTAGGTTAAATGCCTTGCAAAGAAGAGATGCTGCCTGATTTCCTACATACAAAAGCTCAGTATCCTCTGTGAATATATTGGTAAGCATAAAGAATAGCATATCCACACCCTTGGACTTTATCTCCTGCTCCATATGTGCTAGAAGCTTTGGTTTAAGCTCCTGAAGTATATCGCTGTTAAATGAATTAATCTGTCCTATTCCGAATTTTAATCCATCAGTGGAGAATACCTTGTAATCCTGATGGAAGATTTCATCTACGGATTTATTCTTAAGCTTACTTCCTGCGTTAAACATTGCAACGCCGTACTTATCAATTTTTATTCCAGCTAGGGATGCAAGCGTTTCACAAACCTCTTTATCCTTAGGGGTACAGGTTGGTGACCTGAACATAAGAGTGTCAGAGATAATTGCTGAACAAAGTAAGCCTGCTATGTTTTTAGGAATTTCTATACCGGTTTCCATGAACATTTCATAGATAATTGTGGCTGTACAGCCAAGTGGTTGATTCCTAAAATACACAGGATTCATGGTCTGAAGACCGCCGATTCTGTGGTGGTCGATAATCTCTAGAAGATTAACCTCTTCGATACCATCTACTGTCTGTGAGCGTTCGTTGTGGTCAACAAGAATTATCTTCTTTGGATTTGCGTTCAAGTAATTACGCTGTGAGATAAGTCCCATATATTTTTCGTTTTCATCAAGTACAGGGTAGTACTGATGACGCTTGCTAGCCATTACATTTCTTATATCATTGATGTAGTCCTCATTAGAAAACGTTATGAGATTATTTTTCTTCATAAAGTGCCTAATAGGAATACTTTGGTTTATAAGTCTGGATACGGTATAAGGGTCGTAAGGTGTAATAATTATAGAACAGCCCTTCTCCTGAGCCAGCTTTGTTATAGTCTTAGACACATCTGCATTATCACAGATTATGATACACTGAGCTTCCATCTCTATGGCACAAAGCTGAGACTCGTAGCGATTACCGAGGATTACAATATCATTCTTCTCAATATAGTTTTCCATCATATCAGGATTAGCTGCGGCAATTAAAACCTTACCGGTAACAACCTGATCTTTAGGATCACCTACCACAAGCTTTGCATTAAGAGTATCCAAAATGTTTTGGTAAGGAGTCTTTGCTGTTGCAATAATCTCATTGTCATAAACCTCCATGTAGGTCATGGCAATGTCCTTAACTGTTATAAGACCAACGAGATTTTGGTGCTCGTCCACAGAAGGAAGAGTGGTACAATGAGTGCCACTTAAAATCTCCCAAGCCTTCTTAATTGATATCTCTCCTGACACACCATCAAGATGTCTGTATTCTACATCTTTAACCTGAGTGAAAACATTTTCCACTAACTCAGGTGTTGGAAAATCAAAATATTTTAGTACATATTCAGTTTCTGCGTTAATGTCACCTGCTCTCATAGGGACATAGCTTTTACCTGTAAGCTTATTCTTAAGATAAGCGTAGCTTATGGCAGAACAGATAGAATCGGTGTCTGGGTTTTTGTGTCCGATGATATATATTTTTTCGTTATTTAATGATGTCATAATTGCTCCTTTCAAGGGAAAATCAAATAAGATGTAATACGAAGTGCTTATTATGCCGAACCTGTCGGTTCGACAAGCCCACGGGCATTCGAATTATGCTACAGTATGATATAATACGAAGTGCCAGTCTTGCCGAACCTGTCGGTTCGACAAGCCCACGGGCATTCGCCCTATGTTACAAAATATGACAACAGCTGTACTGATGCAAGCATCGTACTTCCGTTGTCATATTTTGTAACGCACTTCTCATTGCTTCGTGAGTGTTCCCGAGGCGATTCGAACGCCCGACCTACCGCTTAGGAGGCGGTTGCTCTATCCAGCTGAGCTACGGAAACATATTGGGTGTCTCTTAGGACACCCATTCATTTTATGATATAATTTCTAAAAAGTAAATATAAAAATCTGCTATATTTGTATATGTCCCTGAAGCCATATTTCTCCTCTAAATCTTCGTCCCGCCTTAGGTTCTCCTTGAAGGTCTTTGGAGTTAATAGCTACATTAAGATATATGTCGTTACATTTTAAGGACAGGTTATAGATTAGCTCTTTAGAATAGGTATTGGTAATTTCCGTAACCTTAAGTATGTGAGCAGTAATCATATAATGGTCACATTCTACACCACAAGGCATAAAGCTTGTGTCAACGATAGAAAGGATATCCTCATAATGAATTCTTCCAGATAAGGTGGCGTAGGTATCCATTTCCTCTAGGGTGAGACTTTCTATGGCCTCTGTGTTACCATTTTTTGCCTCGGCTAATAGATTATTTCTTCTTCGCTTCAGCTTTTCTTCATAGGCAATGGAAGCATCATCCTGCATAACACCAAGTAATATTGTACCACTGTTAGCAAGGCCGGAAAGCTTAACTCTAGTGAGATTTCTGTTAGAGTAATTAAGCCATTTTGACTTTGCATAATCAGATATATTAAGTACATAAAATATAAGAGTCATACCAAGTCTTATATCTTCACATACACCGGCGTAGGATTCCTTATCTGTTTGCTTTTCCACGGCAATGTTCTCAAACTCCATGAAGACATCTCCCTTAATATATGGAAAATAATGCTCTATGGATAGAGAACCGTTAATGTCATATTCACCAAGTAATGTAAGACCTATCTTATCACCGAAGTCCTTCTCAAACTGAATAAGAGAGGTGTCAATTCCGGTGGTGGTAATCATCTTACGATTTGGATTTCGTAGTGATGACACATATACTTCTTCTAGAAGCTTTCTAGTTTTAATTTGACTAAAGCCTATGGCTCTAAGATATGAATGCATTTATACAATCTCCTCGCTTCGAGATAGAAAATAATGTGTAAAAATAGTGTAATATAAACTACTTAATAACGTCCTTGCCACCCATGTAAGGTCTTAATACCTCAGGTATGTTAACACTTCCATCCTCATTTAAATTATTCTCAAGGAAAGCAATAAGCATACGTGGTGGAGCAACAACTGTGTTATTTAAAGTATGTGCAAAATACTTTGTTCCGTCAGCAGCCTTAACCTTAATGCCAAGACGACGTGCCTGAGCATCACCAAGGTTTGAACAGCTACCAACCTCGAAGTATTTCTTCTGACGAGGTGACCAAGCCTCAACATCATATGACTTAACCTTAAGGTCTGCAAGGTCTCCTGAACAGCACTCGATAGTTCTAACAGGAATATCCATAGAACGGAATAAATCAACTGTATTCTTCCAAAGCTTGTGGAACCAATCCATACTCTCCTCTGGCTTACATACAACGATCATCTCCTGCTTCTCAAACTGATGAATTCTGTAAACGCCTCTTTCCTCAATACCGTGAGCTCCCTTTTCCTTTCTAAAGCAAGGAGAGTAGCTTGTAAGTGTCTGAGGAAGAGATTCCTCTGGATTCAATGTATCGATAAACTTACCAATCATAGAATGCTCACTTGTACCGATAAGGTAAAGGTCCTCACCTTCAATCTTGTACATCATAGCATCCATCTCAGCAAAGCTCATAACGCCTGTAACAACATTTGATCTAATCATGAAAGGAGGAATACAGTAAGTAAAGCCTCTATCAATCATAAAGTCTCTAGCGTAAGAAATGATTGCAGAGTGAAGTCTTGCTATATCACCCATAAGGTAGTAGAAACCATTTCCTGCAACTTTACCTGCACTTTCAAGATCTATACCATTGAACTTAGACATAATTTCAGTGTGATATGGAACCTCAAATTCAGGGACAACAGGCTCACCAAACTTCTCAAGCTCTACGTTTTCCTCGTCGCTTTTTCCTATAGGTACAGAATCATCGATGATATTAGGAATAACCATCATCTTCTGCTTTAATTCTTCCTTAACAACTGGCTCCTGCTTCTCTAACTCGGCAAGTCTAGCAGCATTCTTAGCAACCTCCTGCTTAACAACCTCTGCCTCATCCTTCTTGCCCTGAGCCATAAGTGCACCAATCTGCTTAGCAATCTGGTTCTTCTTAGCACGAAGCTCATCAGCCTCCTGCTGCAATGCTCTAGCCTGCTTATCAAGCTCAATTACTTCATCTACTAGAGGAAGCTTAGCATCCTGAAATTTCTTCTTGATATTCTCCTTAACTATGTCTGGATTCTCTCGTACAAATTTAATGTCTAACATAATATTCTCCTTTATTCATATACATCAAAATTAATATCGTCTTCAGTGTCAGTGTTAAGTCCGTTGATTTCCTCTTCAACAGTCATTGCTTTTTCAAGTGCTTCCTTTTCCTCCTCAGAAAGTGGTATGTAGGACTCACCCTTTATTATTTCTTTAGCATAGGTAAAGCAGCCTTCTCTTGAATGCATGGCATTAAGTACAATACCTGTATGCTGATCATTTAGCAGAGCAATTACAAAGCTAAGCTTTCCTGACATCTGTTCAAAGGCATCGTATTTTACAAGTGCAGTTTTGCTTATGCAACTTGAAAGGTGTGCCTTTATCTCCTTGTGTTCTCTGGTTACTCTCTTGGCATTTGCCTTAACCTTGTCCATCTCCTTGAAACGGTACCTGATGACTTTTTCTAAATCAGCACCCTTCTTACCGCTCATAAGAGTTTTGTATTTTCTAGTAATTATATTCATCTTGTGAATAGTAAAAATCATCATTGCTATAAGAAGAATTACTAGTATAGCAAGTATAGTAGTTATGGTTTCTATCTTAAGTCCTAGTACAGTGATTTCTGCTATTGTTTTTTCTGCTTCCATAAAATGTTCTTCCTAACCTTAATTTGCATTTAATAATATCTGGGTAATTCTTTCCAAATCATCCTCTGAATAGTATTCGATTTCGATTTTACCCTTATTCTTATTCTTAGCCTTAATGGTAGCTTTAGTACCAAGATTGCTCTTGATGCGCTCTTCAATTTCCTTATACAAGAATGAGTAATCTACCTTGGTGCTTTCTGTCTTAGGTTTATCCTTAGGTGTTGAAAGAACCTTCTTAACATAGGCTTCTGTTTCTCTTACACTAAGTCTCTTATCGAAAATGTAAAGTGCAGTTTCATACTGAAGCTCTCCATCCTCTATAGAAATAAGCGCTCTTACATGCCCCATAGAAAGCATATCATCTATAAGCATCTGTTGAACCTTCTTAGTAAGCTTAAGTAATCTAAGTGAGTTGCTAACAGCAGGTCTACTCTTAGAAACCTTTTCAGCAACCTCATCCTGAGTAAGCTCGAACTCCTCTATAAGACGCTGATAAGCCATACCTTCTTCTATAGGATTAAGATCCTGTCTCTGTATATTTTCTATAAGAGCAATTTCTACAATCTCCTGAGGAGTGTAGTCCTTAATTACTACAGGAACCTCTTTAAGACCAGCCATCTTAGCTGCTCTCCAACGTCTTTCGCCGGCGATAAGCTCATAGTAATCCTTGTGCTTTGCAACTACAAGGGGTTGGATAATACCGTACTGCTTAATAGAAGCTGAAAGCTCCTCTAATGCATCCAGGTCAAATGTCTTTCTTGGCTGACTTTTGTTAGGCTCAATAACATTTATATTTACAGTTTGTTCAACCGGCTTAACAACCTCTTTAACAACTTCCTTAACAACAGTCTTAGTTGTCGCCTTACTAGAAGACTTGGTGCTACTAGCTTTTTCGGTTGCTTCTATATCACTTGTATTCGCAGTAAGTCCTAGGCTTCCCAAACCGCCACCTAATCTACTTTTTTTAGCTGCCATAACTTCCTCCTTAATATGTCCCATCTAACATCACAAGGACACAAATTATCATATGAAAAATGTATAAGTAATTTCAAAAGCATATTATTATAAAAGCTATTGATTAATTGAATATACAAAACGTTTTATTTGATAAAAATCGAAAATGCATAATGTTGGCTATCTACTGAAATAATTTATTCTTAATTACTTCATCAGCCAAATCCCTGTAGCCCTGTGCTCCTGAGGATCTACTGTCATACAGATTAATAGGGAGACCAAAGCTTGGTGCTTCTGCTAATCTGACATTACGTGGAATTACAGTTTTGTAAATGTATTGGTCAAGATGATTCTTCACATTATCTACAACCTCTAGAGATAGATTTGTACGTGAATCATACATAGTAAATACTACGCCTTCTATCTCAAGATTTTTGTTAAGACTCTTCTTAATCAAATCAATAGTGTATATAAGCTGTGATAGTCCGTCTAATGCAAAAAACTCACACTGTATAGGAACTAACACAGTGTCCGCTGCAGTCATGGAATTAATAGTAAGCATTCCTAAAGCAGGTGGACAATCTATAATAATGAAATCGAAATTCTTTCTAATACCCTTAATTAGATTCTTTAAGATGAACTGTGGCTTCTCTTCGTTAATAAGCTCTACCTCAGCTCCTGCAAGATTTCTATTAGAAGGAAGCACGCTTAAGTTAAGCTTTTTGTCCAAGGGACGAACAATCATACATTCCCCAATATTACATTCCCCACATATTGCCTGGTATATAGTTAGATCCAAACTATTTTTATCAATACCTAAACCACTGGTAAGATTTCCCTGAGGATCCATATCAATGGCCAAAACCTTTTTGCCTTTCTCTGCCAGACAAGCAGCGAGATTAATTGAAGTTGTAGTTTTACCAACACCACCCTTTTGGTTGGCTATTGCAATTATTCTTCCCATGTTCAAACCTCCATAATTACTAAACATTATATCATTATTTGACTTTCTTCGCTATATCTAAATATGGGAAGAAATAATAGGCTTAGTACAATATATTGATTTTGGTACAGAACCATAAAAAGTAGTGTTTCACGTGAAACATTATCAATAATCAATAATTATCATTTTAGTTTTTGGTTACAAGCAAAATACATTATAACACACGTATAGAGTTATGTAAACCAATATAATAAGACAGTAAAACTATTGATAAAAATGATGAGAGTATAATTATGATTAGTAAGAAAGAAGGTTTTGGTGAATAATATAATGACGTTGGGATAAATGATTATCATCGATTAATAGTAATAATACTTGGATAGAATATACTATGGATAAAATATAGTTTACAGGCTGAGAACCAGATATAAGAACCGATATTAAGAATCAGATATTAAGAACAACGCAGTATATTACTGGGGTAGCTACTACTATGGTTTCACGTGAAACAGATACATTGATATACAGAGTGTGTTGATAGGATTATTAGTATATTAATATAAACCAAGAAACTAGGATAATGAGAAAAAATTAATAGAGATGAAATATTATGTACGAATCGTAAGAAAATAAATTTTAATGTATTGACAAAAAACATAGAATTGTTGTGGTAATAATTTGAAGAAACTTTAATTGGATATGTGTAGAACTCGGGCCAGCGCTGCGCCCAGTCGTGGGGCATACGTATGGTGTGAAGCACGG
>JAGALE010000230.1 GCA_017625335.1 Lachnospiraceae bacterium | reverse complement strand
ATCTAAAGGAGTGGCTTAAACTTCCGGTGGAAAGAGATGAGCTTAGATATGAGACATTGCTTAAGCTGTTCTTCGGTAATGAAGCAGGACCATTGCAGGCTATAACCCATATAGATGCTTTTGAAGAAAAGATTGAGAATGAGCTTAAGTACCTCATAGGGGCAGCAGATGTTCTTAGGAAAATCACTTCCCAGGATGATACCCACAAATATTATTTGCTCACTGTGGAATTCGGAATTAAGACCTATAGTGCTTATTTGGAATGGTGCAGGGAAGCAAAGAATATGTTAAATGAGGAGAATTAGTATGGTTAAGTGGATTAAGCTTTTTGATAATCAGTATCTTGGATTTTGGGTGTTTGGTTTGGTACTGTTTGCTATACAAGAGATACCCTATATGATTATGCCTTTACTTAAGCTGGAATCAAATCCTATTATGAATATGCAGGAATCATCAGTGGTGCTTAACACCTGTGAGAAAATACTTGGTTCCCTATGTATTGCACTTATGACCTTTGTGGTATGTGATGAAAAGAAATTGTTCTCCATAAGAGATGGCTATGAGCTATTATTTTTTGGAATTTCAATGGGGATATTACTGCTGAACTTCTTTGGATGGTTTTTATATTTTACAGGTCATCAGAGTACATTTGTAATGATGTTCTTTATTGTTATGATGCCACCACTTTATTATGTGTTTATCGGTTTGTGGAGGAGTCATGTATTATTAACTATAACAGGATGTATATTCCTGATTGTGCATTTTACACATGTATTAGGTAATTTGAAAATGAGTTAGGGGAATGAGTGTTATGTTGAAAAAATACAAGATGGGTTTTGATATATGGGCACTGGTAGTATTTTTGATTATTATGATACCAAACTTTATATGGTCTGCTGTTCCAGCGCCCAATGATATACTTAGAACAGAATCTGCTACTAAGGTGATAGATACAATTGGCTCCATTTTCCAGGTATTAATGATTTTTACATTATGTGTATTTATTAATCCGAAGAGGAAGAAACTAAGCTTCACAAAGACTATAATCGCTATGATTTGTTGCTGCGTGATATATTATTGTTGCTGGGTGTTTTATTATCTGGGAGTAACAAATTGGCTAGTTATTATGGGATTAACCATACCACCATGTATGGCGTTTTTGTTTTTTGCTATTGTTAGAAAGAATTATATATCTATTGTTCCGATTGCAATATTTACTGTATGTCATGTAATATTTGGAGTTGTGAATTTTATAATTTAATTTTACATATGGGACTGCTTGTGGCAGTCCTTTTTTGTGAAATATATATATTGACAAAGATTATATATTGTTTTATATTGACTAAAAAGATTAAAACAGTCAAAAAGGAGAAGGCATGCCTAAAATATATTCCGAAGAAGAAAAAAAGCATATAAAAAAAAGATTGAAAGAAGAAGCCAATATTCTTTTACAGGAAAAGGGCGTGAAGAAAACTACAGTGGATGAGCTGGTAAAGAGAGTTGGCATTCCGAAAGGGACATTTTATCTGTTTTATCCAAGTAAGGAGATGCTGATTTATGAGGTGACTCAGGATTTCCATGAACAGGTGGATAAGCATATGGTAGATGGTGTCTATAAGATTATTAGAGACAAAAATATGACTATTGATGCATTAGATTTCTCTGATTGTGTAGAAGAATTGACCGATTTGATTCTTAGTGCTATGGAGATTACCTACAACTCTTGTTTGAAGATTCTACTTGAACCAGAGTCTATGGCCTTGGTTTTATCGAAGCTTCCTGATGATGTTCTTGCAAAGCATAGAGAAGATGATAGTGATATAGGAGAGGGAATGTTTAAGGAGCTTGCAATGAAAAGAAACTTAAATGTGCAGGCTTTATCAGGAGCATTTATGATGATTATTTTTGGTGGTATGTATAAGAGAGAGATTGGCGTAGAAAACTGGAAGGACAGTATGCGTATTGTAATTAAAGGAATTGTTCTACAGCTGGTAGGATGAGATTCAATGTATTTGTCGAAAGGGATATGTAATATGGCAGAAAAGATTATACACAACAGTGCGGAAGATGTGAAAAAATATATTCATGGGAACCATGGTTCTTTATGTTCTTTGGATTATTTCATTTGCATAGGATATGGGCTTTGGCGGATAGAGAATCCTATGCATCATTTTGGATGGGAATAATGAATAATAAAGGAATAGCATATTTTGGAATTATGGGAATTCTTGCTGCATTATGTGTGCTGGGAATTGTTACATTTATCAAGAATAGAAAGAGTAATTATTGGTGGAGATGGATATACATTTTCGGTGGCAGCTATGTCCTGTTTGATTTATTTGCAATTGCAACAAATATGAAGCTTTGGAGCAATCTCCTTGAGCTGATGTTTGATACCAATTCACCTTGTTGGAATATTGTTTGGTCTTTTTTTATAGTTCTAGGTGGTTGTGTGTTTGTCTTGGGGATTAACTTGTTTGGAAGAATTAAAATTAAGGAGAACTGATGTGGGAATATATAAATCAGAAAAAGGAAAAGAAGCTATTTTGGCTCTTTATGACCAACAGCTCAGTAGACTTGCATGTCCGTATAAAGATATCTGGTTGAATACTACATTTGGAAAGACTCATCTTATTGAAACTGGTAATTTAATGGGAGAACCACTGCT
>JAGALE010000229.1 GCA_017625335.1 Lachnospiraceae bacterium | reverse complement strand
ATGTACTTTGATATCTTGGATTATAGTTAAGGCCATGGCGAATAAGCCAATAACAAAGTACCTGCTTATGATTGTTATGGTGTTGTTTGTAACAATTTTAGGTTCATTTCTTACCTATCACATCGTGTTAGTAAGTGTAATTCCTATACTTTGTTCCGCGCAGTATAAGAATAACAAGCTTATAAACTTTGCCTACGTTATATCAGTAATAAGTGTATTTGCTATTGTTATGGCTGGTTTTTATTTTGGTATCTGTGATGCTAATATGTTGGTTTTAACTAATCAGGTAAAGGATAATCACATAGATCCTGTTACAGGAGAGTTTATTCTTACAACTGTTAATACTAATCCTTGGGGAACACTTCCGCTATATTATGCAGTACCTAGATGTTTGGTGCTTTTTGCAACAATTCCTATGATTAAGCATTTGTCTAATGTTATCACTCAGAATGCTAGAAGAGAGACAGAACTTAGAATTCTTGGTGAGACAGATTTAATGACTCAGTTATTTAACAGAAATAAGTACTTAGAGATGATTCATGAGTATTATCCTACAGTAGGACAGGTTGCTGTTATGTTCTGGGATATAAATGGACTTAAAAAGGTTAATGATACTATGGGTCACGATAGTGGGGATTATCTTATATCTGCGGTTACAACATCCATATCAGAGATTACAAAGGGATTTTGTAAGGCTTACCGTATAGGCGGAGATGAATTTGTAGTTATTGGAGAGGGTATGAGTAGAGAAACTATCGCAGAGATGGTGGTTAATATTCAAAGCTCCATAGATAAGAAGGATCAGGCAACTAAGATTCCTATATCAGCATCTGTTGGTTATGCAGTGGGAGAGGGAAAGGATATCGAAAAGGTTGTTGCTGAGGCCGATGCTTGTATGTATAAGAACAAGCAGAATCATTATGAGTTAAAAAAGAGAATGGGGAAAACTGGAATCCTGACTTCTCAAGTGTAAAAAGAAAGAAAGGAAACAGCCTGTGACATATGGTCATAGGCTGTTTTGCTGTTTTATTAAAGAATATAGGCTGTAATTTAACTTATATCTATAGAATCTTTTAGGTTATCAAGAAGTCTCATAGGGATTCTCATACCACCACGTCCAATTCCCATTTTTATATTAGGCTTAACAACGCCGTGGAAATCCGAACCACCTGATATTCCTAAATCAAGCTTTAAAGCCATGGAACGAAGCTTATCGCTTTCGTAGCTGTTGTTAGAGGAGTGATATGCTTCAAGACCTGTTAAGTCTAGGGTTTTTAGATATTCAAGTAGCTCCTCGATTTGAGCGTATCCGAAATGATATAGGAGAGGGTGGGCTAAGTAGATTGCCTTAAAGTATTTTCTTAATATACCCATAGCCTTTTCGCAGGTGACTTGTGGCTTAGGCAGATAATATTTGCATCCGATTCCTATATATTTTTTGAAGGCTATATCCTTGGTTTTGCAGACACCTTCCTCCACTAATACTCTGGCAAAATGTGCTCTCGTAATAACACTATCAGGGTTGCCATGTAAAAGCTTCTCTATAGTGATATTAATTCCATCAGCCTGCATAAGCTCAACCATCTTTTTATTTCGACCTTCTCTTGCCTCCTTTAACTCGGCAAGCTCCTTTTCTAATTCGGGGTTGTCGTAATCGCCATAAAAGCCTAATATATGAATCTCTCTGTTTTTGTAATAACAGGATAATTCAATTCCAGGAACTACCTCTAAGTCCTTATCCTTGGTGTACTCAAGTATCTCGGCTATACCGTCTACGGTGTCGTGATCTGTAAGGGCTATAGCTTTAAGTCCCATGGCTATGGCTTCGTCTGCTACCTCTGTTGGTGTGAGAGAACCATCTGAAGCATTTGAATGTACATGTAAATCAATTAAATCCATATCTTTTACCTCTTTTCTAAACAAGGTTATATTAACAAAATAAACTGATAAAAACAACAAAATATATCTATATTTTTTGTTGACTTGGATAGACTAAAATGTATATGATAAATGTGTGTGAAAGATTATAAGCTTTGGGGACGAAAAATATTTACATAGATTAAAAGGAGAGATTTTATGAATGCATTATTAGAATGGGATGCTAGTGTTCTTCTGTGGATACAGGAGAATATGAGAACAGATTTGATGACAACAATAATGAAAGCTATAACCAGGCTAGGCGATGGTGGATGTCTGTGGATAGTGCTTGCTCTTATATTCTTAGTTGTAGGTAAAACTAGAAAGGTTGGTGCTACATCCACTCTTGCTCTTATTATAACCTTTGTGGTTGTAAATTTTGGAATTAAAAATATAGTTGCAAGAACAAGACCTTATGAGGTTGTGGAAGGACTAATTAATTTAGTGGATAAGCAAAAGGATTTTTCTTTTCCATCAGGTCATTCCGCACATGCATTTGCAGTTGGAGTTGTCATATTGATTATGATGCCTAAGAAGATTGGAGTGCCAATTTTTATCATTGCTATACTTATGGCGTTTTCAAGACTATATATTGGAGTACATTATCCTACAGATGTAATAGCGGGTATATTGCTTGGGACAGCTATAGCGTTTATAAGTATATTTTTGGTTAATAAGATATGCTCTATGTGGAATAAGAGAAATCTGAAGATAGAACTGGAAGAGCGAAGACAGGTAGAGAATCAGGCGGAGAGTTAGATTAATTGACTAATGTCTAATTGTGGGTAATAAATCGGACTTGATGCTTGACAGTTTTCTGAAATTAGTTTAAAATAAAAAGGTAAGGTGAACGTGTTCTGTGGAACGGTGTTTCATAGAGGTTTTATAGAATTTGTTTGCTTTAAATTCAGGATATGTATGGTTTAAAATGTATCCTAGAGGTTACGTAAGAAGGCATAAGAGAAAGGAGAATAATGAGATGACATACGAAGAAATAGTAGAAAAGGTAAGAGAGAGATTAAAGGATGCAGATACAAGTAAGGTGGATGGATTCCTTGCTATTCAGGTTAATATTACAGAGGAGGGTGCGGGAGCATTCTACGTAGAGGTTAAGGATGGAAAGCTTTCTGTTGAACCTTATGAGTATTATGACAGACAGGCACTTATTACTATGAAGTCTAAAAACTTTATTAAGCTTATGGAAGGAAAGCTTGATCCAGTGGCAGCATTTACCCTTGGTAAGCTTAAGATAGACGGAAGTATAGAGAAGGTTTTGGAGTTTGGTAAATTATTATAAGAGGATAAAATATGGCAAAATCTGAAAAACAAAAGCTAAAGCTACTTTACCTTATGGAAAAGTTTCTAAAGGATACAGATGAGGAGCATGGTATTACTGTCAAAGAGATGGTTGAATATCTAAAGCAGAAGGATATTTCAGCAGAGAGAAAATCCTTATACAATGATGTGGCTTGCCTTCAGGATTATGGTTTGGATATTGGCTCAGAGAAGGTTGGTAGAGAAACCTACTACAAGCTGCTAAGCAGGGAATTTGAGATGCCGGAACTTAAGCTTTTGGTGGATGCGGTTCAGTCCTCTATGTTTATCACATCAGCTAAAACACAGGAGCTTATTAAGAAGATTGAAGGACTGGCTAGCAAGCACGAGGCAGTTGAGCTTCAGCGTCAGGTTCACGTTCATAACCGAGTTAAGAATCCTAATGAGAAAATATATTTGTTCGTAGATGAAATTCATAAGGCAATTCACAGCATGAAGAATGTGGAGTTTGTATATGGTGAGCTTAATACTAAGAAGATATTAGTTCCTAAGCATGATGGAAAGCTTTATACTGTTAGTCCGTGGGCTTTAACCTGGGATGATGAAAGATATTATCTGGTGGGTTATGATCATGGTGCAGGCATGGACAAAAACTTTAGAGTTGATAAGATAATGAAGCTTAACATAGCAGATAATTCTGTTAAATATGAGAAGTGTCCTAAGGATTTTGAGATTGCTTCTTATAATAGCCGTGTATTTGGAATGTTTGGTGGTAAGCTCGAGCCTATAAAGCTTAAGGTTGCTAACTATTTGGCAGGTGTTATGATAGATCAGTTTGGAGATAAGATAAATCTAATTCCTGTTAAGGGCGAGGAGGCATTTACTGTTAATGTGGATGTTGTAATTAGTCAGCAGTTTATTGGCTGGTTAGTTGGACTTGGAACCGGCGTAGAGGTTTTAGAGTCTAAAGCATTGCGCGATATGGTTAAGGATTCCTTGTCGGCTATATTGAGTAAATATAATTAATACATAAACAAAAGCTGCGAGTATAGAGTGAATCTATATTCGCAGCTTTTATTAATTACAAGAACTATTTTGCTAATCCGTTTTGTAACAGCTTTAGAAGCTCGTCTGGAGAGAAGATGTATTTTGTATGACAGAAATCACATACAACCTCAACTGGCTGATTTTCCTCTATCATGTCAGCGATTTCCTTTCTGCCCATACTGATTACAGCCTTTTCGACTCTGGCCTTACTACAATCGCAGCAGTAGTTGCATGGAAGAGTGTCTGTAATTACTGTATCATATCCCTCGAATAATTTATCAATAATTTGTTCTACAGAATATCCCTTTTCTAAAAGCTCGGTAAAGGAGAAGTTTTCAAGTCTTTTCTCGAGGTCTGATATAAGCTGCTCCTCTGCAAACGGCATAAGCTGGACTATAAATCCGCCAGCAACAGATACAGTTGTATCTGCATTCATAAGAACCCCAAGTGCGACAGATGAAGGAATCTGCTCGCTGGTTACAAAGTAGTAGGTAAGGTCCATGGCGATTTCGCTACTCACAAGGTGGGTTTGTCCAACATAAGGCTCCTTAAGTCCTATATCCTTTATAACGCTCATTACACCAAGATCAATAGCCTTAGCCACATCCTTAGCTGGAAGCATTACCTGAGCTTCACTTACATAACCTTTAACATTACCCTTAGAATCGGCGGTCATAAGTAGACCCTGTATAGGACCCTGACACTGGATTCTTATGGTGAGTGTATCTGAGTCATTTTTACACATAGCTCCCATTAATGCACCGGCTGTTAGAAGTCTGCCTAACGCATTGGTAACAACAGGACTAGTGTTATGTGTTATTCTCGCTTTTTCAACTGTGTCTGTAGAGTTGCAGGCAAAAAATCTAACCTGATTATTTGCTGCCATACCTCTGATTATATAATCTGACATTTTATTTCCTCCATATACAAATTTATATATAAATTAATATAGTTTTCAATTATTCTAAATGTTAATTAATCTAATTATCAATCTAATTATCCCTCAAGCTGCCTATCTAGTGGTCCGATTGCGAACAAATTATTTGCCGCATTCTCTGGCGATAATATATATTCTTTCGCATTCCTCGGTTGCTTCGCTATTGGTAAATGCATCGTAAGCCGCAACCAATTCCATACCTGACATAGAAATTAGCTCCTTTATCTCAGCTAAGGTATAGCCGCGCTGTAGATGAAGCTCCTGATATTTTCTGAAAAGTCCGGCGTCATCATTATTGCTTTCGGATTCTTTGACGAACAGGCTAAGGGCAAGCTCGTTAATGTTATCCTCTTCATCATAATAGTTGTCCCAAATAAAGCTGATATCATCTCTATCCTCGGCAATGGTTGAGTCTGCCACAATTTCCTTATAATAATATCTAGGGTGGAAGTCAAATATAAATATACCCTTAGGATCAAGATAATTATTCACCAATTTAAACACCTGAAGTAAATCATGGGAATCAGTAATGTAGTTAACACTATCGCAAAGGCTAATTACTGCCTTAACTGTTCCGTATAATTCAAACTCCCTCATATCCTGAAGAAGATAGAGTGAATTTGAACCATTTTCTGCTTTCTTTTCATTAGCAATATCTAGCATGGAATCTGAATTATCAATTCCTATCATATCGTAACCGGCTTTAGACATTAGCTCTGTTATAGTTCCGGTGCCACAACCAAGCTCTGCGATAATACCATCTTCAATTTTGTATTCCTTTAACAAGCCGTGAAGATAATCAAACCACACATCATAGGGTATATTATCCATCAATGCGTCATAGCAAGCTGCAAAATTTGAGTAAGCTTCCAGCATAGTGCACCTCCTATATTCATTACATATGTCTTTGTAACCCCTAAATTATATGTCAAAACAAGGCTAAAATCAAGCATGGGGACGGTAGAATAATTTGTAGTGGAAAAACAGTTAAATTTGATGTATAATATAAAAGATTATGCAGATGCATATTATAGATTTATGAAAAAGAGGTTAACATAATATGAAGCTAGGAATCGTTGGTTTGCCTAACGTAGGTAAAAGTACATTATTTAATTCATTAACTAAGGCGGGAGCGGAGTCAGCAAACTATCCTTTCTGTACTATAGATCCTAATGTAGGTATAGTGCCGGTACCGGATAAGAGATTGGACGAGCTTACTAAGATGTATAACTCTGCTAAGACAACTCCTGCAGTTATAGAATTTGTTGATATAGCAGGACTTGTAAAGGGAGCATCTAAGGGTGAGGGACTTGGTAACCAGTTCCTTTCTAATATTAGAGAGACGGATGCTATTGTACACGTTGTAAGATGCTTTGAGGATTCAAATGTTATCCATGTAGATGGCTCTGTTGATCCTATAAGAGATATTGAGACAATTAATATTGAACTTATATTTGCAGATATTGAGGTTCTTGAGAGAAGAATGGCTAAGACTGCAAAGGGAGCTAATAATAATAAGGCGCTTGCTAAGGAGCTTGAGCTTCAGAAGAAGATGAAGGCCCATCTTGAGGAGAGCAAGCTTGCAATAACCTATGAGACAGATGACGAGGATGAGATAAAGTGGCTTAAGGAGTACAACCTTCTTACTGGAAAGCCTGTTATATTTGCTGCAAATGTATCTGAGGACGATTTGGCTGATGACGCAGCATCTAATGAGTACGTTGCTAAAGTAAAGGCTTATGCTGCAGAGTTTGGTAGCGAGGTATTCGCAGTTTGTGCTCAGATTGAGCAGGAGATATCAGAGCTTGATGATGATGAGAAGCAGATGTTCTTAGAGGATCTTGGAGTAAGTGAGTCGGGCTTAGATAAGCTAATTAAGGCTAGCTATTCACTTCTTGGTCTTATAAGCTATCTTACATCAGGTGAGGATGAGACAAGAGCTTGGACTATAACTAAGGGAACTAAGGCACCACAGGCTGCCGGTAAGATACATACTGATTTTGAGAGAGGCTTTATCAAGGCAGAGGTTGTAGCATACGATGCTCTTATGGAAAGTGGAAGTATGCTTGCTGCTAAGGAGAAGGGTCTTGTTAGACAGGAAGGTAAAGAGTATGTGGTTCAGGATGGAGATGTTATCCTGTTTAAGTTTAATGTATAGCATTTTAAGACTCAGGTATTTGATATAAAAAGTATGTTATGAGTACATACTTGATTTGTGAAGAAAGATTTATGTAGAAAGATTTATGTAGGAAGATTTGGGTTTAAGAGGTAGTAATATGGGAGATATTAGATTTCCGGGATTTGGAATACATTTAAAGGATGTTCCTGAAAGCTTTATGCTTTTTGGACTTGAGGTTAAGCTGTACGGTTTTGTAATTGCGATTGGCTTTATACTTGCGTATATTATAGTTACAAAAGAAGCTAAGCGTACAGGACAGGACGATGAGCTTTATGTAGACTTTATGCTTTGGATGATAATTCCTGCTATTCTTGGAGCGAGACTTTATTATATCCTGTTTAGCTTAGATAGCTATATTGAACCGGGCAAGGGCATAGGTGAAACCATAAAGGATATGATTAATATTAGACAGGGTGGTCTTGCTATATATGGTGGAATTATAGCTGCAGTAATAGTTGCAATCATCTTCTGCAAAAAGCGTAAGGCCAACCTTAAGCTTATGGCTGATACGGCAACTATGGCTCTTCTAACAGGTCAGATAATAGGAAGATTCGGAAACTTCTTTAATAGAGAAGCCTTCGGTGATTATACTGATTCAATATTTAGAATGGAGCTTCCTGTCAGCTACTTTAAGGGCAATGGTTCCTTAAATGGATTGATAGCTGAGAATATTATCAACGACACAATGATTAACAATGTGGTTAATGTTGATGGAACTGCATGGATAAGTGTTCATCCTACATTTTTATATGAAGCACTTTGGAATCTTGGATTGCTGATAATAATATTCGTATATAGAAAGCATAAGAAGTTTGATGGAGAGCTTGCACTTTTATATGTGTGGGGATATGGACTTGGAAGAGTATGGATAGAGGCTCTTCGTTCAGATTCACTTATGGTACCAGGGATTAATATGAAGGTATCACAGCTTGTTGCTGCAGTATGTGTACTTGTGGCATCTGTCATTATAGTGAAGAAACGTTTTGACTATGTGAAAGAAATGAATAATGCCAGCAGTGATAAGAAGACAGATGGTGCAAAGAAGACTGACAGTGCTAAGAAGACTGACAGTGCTAAGAAGACAGATAGTGCTAAGAAGACAGATAGTGCTAAGAAGACAAATAGTGCTAAGAAGACTGATGGAACTAAGAAAGCTGATAGCGTTAAGAAATCTGACAACGCTAAAAAAAATAGTAGTACCAAGAATTCTGAATCGTCTAAATAGTAATGTGGTGCTCAGTGATGGTTTAGTGGTAATGGGAAGCTGTGAATTGTAATTAAAATTATTATTTTTGGTTGTGATTTGTAGCCAGAGTGTAGCTGAGTGGATAATAGTGGGCACTGCTGGAAGCTAGGTGGAAGCTAGTGGGTGCTAGTGGATGTTGCTGGAAGCTAGGTGGAAGCCGGTGGGTGCTAGTGGGTGCTGTTGGAAGCTAGGTGGTGGCTAGTGGATGCTGGTGGGTGCTACTGGAAGCTAGGTGGAAGCTGGTGGGTGCTAGTGGATGCTACTGGAAGCTAGGTGGAAGCTAATGTATGCCCAGTGGATGTTGAATGTAGTTAACATAATATTGAAATAATTAAATATTTGTGCAAAAAGTATAAAAAGAAACAGGTGTTTTGTGCAAAATTAAGCAAAAAGGAATGTGATTATATATTGCATTTCTTTTTCTTATGCTTTAAAATGATGTTGAGTGGGTGTCGAATGGCATCCGGGGGTAGTTTAGTGGTATGAAGATAGTATGAAGCTCCCTAACCACTACATTAAGAAAGGATAAAGCATGACAGGTTTATTGTTAGGACAATCAGAACACAGTTTAGATGCTAAGGGCAGACTTATTGTGCCAATCAGGCTTAGAGAAGGTCTCGGCTCTAAATTTGTTATGTGTAATGGTCATGCTAATAATTACATAGAGATTTATCCTATAGAAGAGTGGATAGAATTTGCAAAGGATATAGCTACTAAGGACATGACTAAGCTGGAGAATAGAAGAAAGAAAGCATATTTCTTTGGTTCATCATACACACTTGAGCCAGATGGTCAGTACAGAATAGTAATACCACAGAAGATACGAGATGAGATGCATATCGATAAAGAAGTTGTGTTGGTTGGTATGTATAATACAGTTGAATTGTGGTCTAAGTCTGAGTGGGAGA
The DNA here is from genome assembly GCA_017625335.1 of Lachnospiraceae bacterium. GTDB lineage: Bacteria > Bacillota > Clostridia > Lachnospirales > Lachnospiraceae > Coprococcus_C. Next base: position 131 of record JAGALE010000229.1, on the reverse strand, counting down.
AGCATTATTCTATATCAGTTGGTATGCATGATAGTAAGGAAGAAGAAAGTGGTAGCTCAGACGAAACAGAGCCATTGGATGAGAATATTTCACAGTAACATATTAAGGAGGTAGTTATGGAGTTTTCGCAT
>JAGALE010000228.1 GCA_017625335.1 Lachnospiraceae bacterium | reverse complement strand
TGACAGCGTATTCACCACAGATGATGCTATGGCTGTTGGTGCAATAAAATATGCACTATCAAAAGGGTTAAAAATCCCAGAAGACATATCTATAATAGGATATAATAATTCAACCATGTGTATATGTTCGGAACCAGAGCTTTCATCTGTTGATAATAAAATAGAAAAGGTTTGTAAGGACACTTGCACTCGATTAATTGATACACTTAAGGGTGCTGAAAATGTTCCAAATCAAAGTGTTGTTGCTTGTTCTCTTGTAAAGCGTGCAACTACCGATTTTTAACAACTACATATAATTTGTCATATAGAATCAAAGAGTAAGGAAAAATTGTTATTTTCTCCTTACTCTCTTTTTATTCCTTGACATTTTAGTACTCAAGTGGTAATAATTAATGTAAGCGCTTACATTAATGAGCGGATTTTTTCTATTATATGTATTTTTAAGGAGGTTTAATTGATGAAGGCATTCATGGACGAAAATTTTATGCTTAAGAACGAAACAGCTGTAAAACTTTATCACAGCTATGCTAAAGAATTACCACTTGTGGATTATCATTGTCATATTTCTCCAAAGGAGATTTTCGAGGATAGACGTTACAACAACATTGCTGAGGTTTGGTTAGGAGGAAAAAATCCTGATGGTTCATACTTCGGTGATCATTATAAATGGAGAGTTATGCGTTCAAATGGTGTAGACGAAAACACTGTTACCGGAGACGCTGATCCATACAATAAATTTGTTGCATTTGCTGAGGCACTCGAAATGGCAATTGGTAATCCTATGTACCATTGGTGCCATCTTGAGTTGAAGAAATATTTTGGCATTACTACTCCACTTACTAAGGCAACTGCTAAGGAAATTTGGGATAAGACAAAGGATATGCTTCAGAACGATCCTAATCTTACTGTAAGAGGAATAATCAAAAAATCTAATGTAAAATATATTGGAACAACTGATGATCCTGTTGACACTCTTGAGTGGCATGAGAAAATTCTTGCCGACTCATCTATCGATTTTATGGTTTGTCCTTCATTTAGACCTGACAAAGCAATTAATATTAATAAGGATGGGTTCCTTGATTACATAAATCAGCTTGCAAAATCAGTTGGTAAGGAAAGCTTAGATACAGCTGATGAAGTTATGGCTGCACTTGATGAAAGACTTGATTACTTTAAGGCTCATGGTTGTAAGGCTACGGACCACGGTATTGATTATGTACCTTTCAAGCTCGGAACAGCGGATGAAGTAAATGCTATATATAAGAAAGCCGTTAAGGGTGAAGCTCTTACTAAGGATGAAATTGATATTTATCAGACTGCTATCCTCCTTCATCTTGGTAGAAAATACAAGAAGGAAGGAATTGTAATGGAAATTCATTATTCTTGTACAAGAAATGTTAACGAGAGAATGTTTAAGCTAGAAGGACCTGACACAGGCTTTGATATGATCGCTAAGAGTAACTGTGGTGATGAGCTTGCAATGTTTTTATCAGAATTAAATAAAACAGATGAGCTTCCTAAGACTATCATCTTCTCACTTGACCACAATGATTTTAACCTTATCGGAACATGTATGGGTGCATTCCAGTCTAGTGAGGTACCTAGCAAGATTCAGATGGGTGCTGCTTGGTGGTTCCTTGACACAAAGGATGGCATGGAGGAGCAGATGCGTTCTCTTGGAAATCTTGGTTTACTTGGAAACTTTGTTGGTATGCTTACAGATTCACGTTCTTTCCTCTCCTACACAAGACACGACTATTTCCGTCGTATTATGTGTAACCTTATAGGTCAGTGGGTTGAGGATGGAGAATATCCAAATAACGAGGAATCACTTAAGAAAATTGTAGAGGGAATTAGTTACAATAACGCAATTAGATATTTTGGTATCTAAATAAAGGAGGATTTTATGAATAAACTTAGCTATAAAACTTTAGATGAGATTGGATACGATGGTTACTTACTTAAGGATGCCCCTGAGAAGGTTCTTCAGTTCGGTGAAGGAAATTTCTTAAGAGCATTTGTTAATCACTTTATTGATGAAATGAATGAAAAGGCTGGCTTTAACGGAAAGGTTGTTGTTACACAGCCTATAGCTCAGGGTCTTGCTAATATGATTAACGACCAGGATGGACTTTATACTCTCTTTCTGAGAGGTTCAGAGAATGGTCAGAAGGTTAACAATAAGAGAGTTATCTCTTGTATTTCAAGATGTTTAAATCCATATGAGGATTATGATGCACTTATGGAATGTGCGAACAATCCTGACCTTAGATTTATAGTATCTAACACAACTGAGGCAGGTATCACCTATGATTCTTCTTGTAAGTTCGAAGACAAACCAGCTTCTAGCTTCCCAGGAAAGCTTACTGCATTTTTATATAAGAGATACCAGAACAAATTACCTGGTTTTATTATCTTATCCTGTGAGTTAATTGACCACAATGGTGATGAGCTAAGAAAGTGTGTTCATCAATACATCGACCAGTGGGGACTTGACAATAACTTTAGATTATGGGTTGATAAGGATAACATCTTCTGCTCTACTCTTGTAGACAGAATTGTCCCTGGATATCCAAGAGCAGAAGCAGAAAACATCTGCAAGGAACTTGGCTACCAGGATAACCTTATTGATACTGCTGAATGCTTTGGCTTCTGGGTTATCGAAGGTCCACAGTCAATCAAGGATGAATTTCCTGTAGACGTTGCAGGTCTTCCTATTATTGTTGTTGATGATGTTACACCTTACAAGCAGAGAAAGGTTCGTATCTTAAATGGAGCTCATACTTCATTTATTATGGCTGCATACCTTGCAGGTCAGGATATTGTACGTGATTGTATGGATGATGAAGTAATTAAAGGCTTTATGAACAAGACTATCTACGACGAGGTAATTCCTACACTTGAATTACCAAAGGATAATCTTATGCAGTTTGCATCAGATGTTTCAGATAGATTTGCTAACCCATTTATTGATCATCAGTTGCTGTCTATCTCACTTAACTCAACTTCAAAATGGAAGGCACGTTGTATGCCATCACTTCTTGAGTATTATAAGAAAACTAATGAACTTCCTAAGTGTATGACCTTCTCATTTGCTGCTTATATTAGCTTCTATCACAATGGTTATGAGAAGGGCGATGATTGTCTCATGGCAAAGCGTGGAGATGATACTTACAAGATTATGGATGATCAGTGGGTACTAGACTTCTACTATGACCACAAGGATGACGATGATGCTACAATAGCAAACGCAGTAATCAATAATACAAAAATGTGGGGAGATGACCTTATGAAGCTCCCTGGCTTCGAAGCACAGGTTACAGATTACCTTGCTATGATTCGCGAAAAGGGAATGTACGAAGCACTTAAGTGTATACAGCAGTAATAATACAGATTATTCAGGAGAAAAATATATGAAATTAATTCAAATTAATCCATCTGATAATGTTGCAGTTGCTTTAACTGATATTTCATCAGGAGAAACAATAGCTCTAGATAATACTACTGTTACTGCTACTGAAAACATTTCTAGAGGACACAAAATAGCTTTAAAAGCTATTAATGATGGTTCAGATGTAATAAAATACGGAAACGTAATAGCACATGCAAAGAAAGACATTAAAGCAGGTTGTTGGGTACATACTCACAACGCAACTACTACTCTCTCTGATGAGGGTAGCTATACCTATAATCATAAGACCTTTGCACTTCCACAGATGAAAAATCGCACCTTTATGGGATATCGTCGTTCCAATGACAAAGCAGCTATCCGTAATGAAATTTGGATTATTCCTACTGTTGGATGTGTAAATTCTATTGCTAATGAGCTTGTAAATAATAATCAGCATCTGGTTACAGGCAATATTGATGGTCTTTACACCTTCACTCATCCATTTGGTTGTAGCCAGATGGGTGGTGATCATGAGCAGACAAAGAAGCTTCTTGCATCTTTAGTTAATCATCCAAATGCAGGCGCAGTGCTTGTGTTAGGACTTGGTTGTGAAAATCTTACTCTATCTCAATTCCAGGAGCAGCTTGGAAGTTGGGATCCTGACAGAGTAAAATTCCTTATTACACAGAATGTTGAGGATGAGCTTGAGGAAGGTTCCAAAATCCTTGCAGAGTTGGCTCAGTATGCAGGTAAATTTACAAGAGAAGAAATTCCTGCCAGCGAGCTCGTCGTTGGTATGAAATGCGGTGGTTCTGATGGATTGTCAGGAATTACTGCAAATCCAACCGTTGGAAGATTTTCTGATAGACTTATTGCCCTCGGCGGTTCAACAATACTTACCGAGGTACCAGAGATGTTTGGTGCTGAGTCAATACTCTTCGACCGATGTGAAAATCAGGAAGTATTCAACAAGGCTGTTGATATGGTTAATTCATTTAAGGAATATTTTGTATCACACGGTCAGGTTGTTTATGAAAATCCTAGTCCTGGTAATAAAGCAGGCGGTATTACTACTCTTGAGGACAAATCCTGTGGATGTGTTCAAAAGGGAGGTAGTGCTCAAATAGTTGATGTTCTAGAATATGCAGATATGGTTTCCAAAAAGGGACTTAATCTTCTATCAGGACCTGGAAATGATTTAGTAAGCGCTACTGCTCTTACTGCAGCAGGTTCACATATGATTCTTTTTACAACAGGAAGAGGAACACCATTTGGCGCTCCTGCTCCAACAGTAAAAATTTCAACAAATACTGCATTATACAACAAAAAGAATGGTTGGATTGACTTTAATGCAGGAACAGTTGCTGAAGGCGAAGATTTAGATGCAGCTGGTGACAGACTCTTAGATTTCGTTTTGGAAATTGCTAGTGGTAAAGAAACTAAATCTGAGGAGCGCGGATTTAGAGAAATCTCTATCTTTAAAGACGGAGTTGTGTTATAATGTGTTTATCAATGAGCCATGCACAGTCGAGCTGAATATGGCTGTTGGGAGCTTGCTCACATAAAGACATATTCAAGCGAGAATGTATACGGCGAACGCCGCGACAGTGAGCAAACTTGCTTTGCGAACCTGTCGGCATGGCGTCAATTTATATATAAGGAGAAGGAAAAATGGCAAAGTTTGGATTTGGTCAGATGATTGACCGACTAAAGAAGGATCATAAGACTATAGTATTTACTGAAGGGACTGATGCACGTATCTTAGAGGCTTCCTCAAGACTTCTTGCAAGTAACTTCTTAAAGCCAATACTTATAGGTGACGAGGATGAGATTTATGATTGTGCTGAAGAAAGCGGATTCAACATTCGTGGTGCAAACATCATCTCCCCTTACAAATTTGATGATTTTGATAAAATGGTTGACGAGTTTATGGAAATTCGTAAGGGTAAAGTAGCTTCTAGAGAGGATGCTGAAAAGCTTCTTCGTCAGAACAACTACTTTGGTACAATGCTTGTAAAAATGGGATATGCAGACTGTCTTTTAGGTGGAGCTACCTACTCTACTGCTGATACAGTTCGTCCAGCTTTACAGTTAATTAAGACAAAGCCTGGTAATACAATTGTTTCATCATGCTTCATTCTTGTTCGTCCTGGAGCTACTGGTGAAAACGTAGTTCTTGCAATGGGTGACTGTGGTATTAATATCAACCCTAACGAAGATGAATTAGTTGAAATTGCAGAGGAAACTATCAACTGTGCTAAGATATTTGGTGTAGATCCTTGTGTAGCATTCCTTAGCTACTCTACTAACGGTTCAGGAGCAGGTCCTGATGTAGATAAGATGCGTAATGCAGCTAACAAAGCGAAGGCTCGTAATCCACTTGTTCCAATTGACGGAGAAATGCAGTTCGATGCAGCTGTTTCACCTTCTGTAGCTAAGAAGAAGCATCCTAACTCTCCTGTTGCCGGACATGCTAATACATTTATTTTCCCTGATATTAATGCAGGTAACATCGGTTATAAGATTGCACAGAGAATGGGTAACTTCGAGGCTTATGGCCCTATCCTTTTAGGTCTTAATTCACCTATTAACGACCTTTCAAGAGGTTGTACAGCTACAGAGGTATACTCTATGGCAATTATTACTGCTGCATTTGCAACTAAGGAGTTATAATTACATTAATATTTCATAATAAGCCATGTAAT
>JAGALE010000227.1 GCA_017625335.1 Lachnospiraceae bacterium | reverse complement strand
ATATAATGTATATAACCGCTTAATTATACTACAATATATTGATTTTGTAACGTTTATTCTGACAATTAAAAGTGCAAGCCATATGACTTGCACCAACCGTCTATGGATTTAAAGCTTTTGATTACTCAGCGTTTACTACGTTCTGTCCATCATAGTATCCGCAGTTCGGACAAACCCTGTGAGGAAGCTTGGCTTCATGACACTGAGGGCAAGTTGAAAGACCTGCAACGCTTTTCCTCATATTAGCAGCTTTTCTGCCGCTTGTCTTGGCTTTTGAAGTTTTTCTTTTAGGTACTGCCACAGTTGACACCTCCTTATATCTATTTTCAAGTGGTCGGGGTGACGAGATTTGAACACGCGACCTCTTCGTCCCGAACGAAGCGCTCTACCAAGCTGAGCCACACCCCGCAAAAACAACACAGATAATTTAACACAAAGAATATAAAAAATCTACAGTATATAGATGCAAATATGCAATCAGAATTTAAAAGGTACTTTCCTACAATATTAAATAGTTTTGAAATGAAAGATGATAGGCTGTGTATACTATTAGATAAAACACCTGATGTATTAAACTTAGGTAAAATAGTAGAAGCTTATAAAAAACAGGGAGAACTATTTCCTGAAAAACATGCAGCATGGATTTTAAATAGGTTATACAATATAGTATGTTATATTAATTATTATAATAAAGCATTCAATGGATTAAACTTAGAAAACATATGGATTTCACCTGAAATGCACTCTGTATTAATACTAGGTGGCTGGGAATATACAGTTAAACAAGGTGAAAAAATGATAGGATGCCCTAAAGATGTATATAAAATACTACCTTTAAAAATAAAGGATACAAAGCAATCAAATATAACTACAGATTTAGAATGTATAAAAGAAATAGGTAGAATATTATATAAAGGACATACAAATCTTGAGCATATAAATAAATTTTTAAACTATGGTATAAAAGAAGGTAATCCAACAACTGAGTGGAACGAATATGGTAAAGCAATAGACAAGCAGTTCGGTAAACGTAAGTTTATTATATGGGATAACGTACCATATAATTAAATAATAAAAAATTGAAAGTGAGGAACTTAATATGGGAAGTGGAGCATGGACAGATTCTACATGGAGCAGCTACAGGACGGATAGTGGCATATCCAGAGCACATAGTGTAAGAGATATTTACACTACATCAAGAACAAAAGAGGAATATCTACCTAAGGGTGTGATTAGAGAATCATGTGATAGTGATGAACACCCTAATTCAACACCAATTATACTTGGGTTGGATGTAACAGGTTCAATGGGGCACTTGTTACATATCATGGCAGATAAATTAGGTGTAACAATGGGAGAAATCTATAACAGAGCAGTTGTAACAGACCCACAGATTTGTTTTGCAGCTATTGATGATTATATTACATCTGATAATGAATGTCTACAAGTAACTCAATTTGAATCTGACATCAGAATAGCTGAGCAGATGAAAGAACTAAAGTTCATAGAGCGTGGTGGTGGAAATAATTGGGAGAGCTATCCACTTGTATGGTACTTTGCAGCTAGGCATACATCCTGTGATGCTATTAAGAAGGGACGTAAAGGTATTATCATTACAATGGGTGATGATGGATATCAACCCATGATTTCCAGAGCTGAAGTAAAGGAAGTGTTTGGAGATAACATTGAGAATGATATTAACATACAAGAGTTAATCAGTGAGGTAAATAGAAACTGGGAAGTATTCCACTTAAATATAGCTGAAGGTGGTAGTTATAGTAGAAAGTTAGATACCATATGGGATGAACTAATAGGTTCACACGCAATTACAGTGGATGATGTGACTAGGATTCCTGAGGTAATTGTAAGTATTCTTCAAGCCTTAAGGGGAGACTCACTAGATAAAATAGCACAATCTTGGGATGGAAGCACTGCAGTGGTAGTTAAAGATGCACTTAAAAATCTACAGATTACACCTGTTAATGAAAACAACGATATTGTAGTATTTTAATTAATTTGATGATATAAGGGTAATACATAAAGGTATTACCCTTATACATTATAGGAGAAATATATGGATATTAAAGTAGTTATTGGGGCAGGATACGGAGATGAAGGTAAGGGATTAATGACAGATTATTTCTGTAGAACAATGCAAGATAATAATGTTTTAAACATCAAAGTAAATGGGGGTGCACAAGCGGGACACACTGTATGCGCATTAGATGATGGAGAATATAAACATTGGGTGTTTAGACAATATGGCTCTGGTACATTTGCAAAAGCAGACACATATATAGCAGAAACATTCATGTTCAATATAGATGAATTTATAAAAGAGAGAGAAGCACTTAAGTCAATATACAATATACAAAATAGAGTATATATAAGCAGAGACTGTAGAATAACACTACCTATACATATATTGGTAAATAGACTGATTGAAGATAATAGAACCAAGAAACATGGAAGCTGTGGGCTTGGTATATATGAAACATTTCATATGAATAAAGACTTTGAGTCTATAAAATTTAGAGATATAATTAAAAAATTCTGTAACAGTATCATTGATACAGAAAAATATATTAATGATTTATCATATAAATACCTTGAGTTCAGATGTGAGGAGATTAATAATACTGAGGAGTTCAGTATATCAAGTATAGATAGACAACAAGTATTAGAAGAATGCTATAAATTAAATAAAATATTCATAGAAAATCTAGCTGACTTAGCAAAGTTTGAGGATATTAGTTTAGTAAATAATATAGATGAACTTAGTAATATGTATAATATATACATATTTGAATGCTCACAAGGACTTGAGCTTGACCAATATGAAAGTAGAAATTGGCCACATCTAACACCTTCTTCTACAGGAATTGAAAATGTGTGTCATATACTAAATAAAAGCAATAAACTTAAAAATATAGATGTAGAAGCATGCTTTGTTACTAGAACATACAAAACTAAACATGGGGCAGGACCATTCGTGGAAGAAGATACAGAGATACAAAATCAATATGGACTTTATGATAGAACTAATCAGCCTAATCAGTATCAAGGAACACTTAAGTATGGGACACTAAATATAGGAAGATTAAAAAGAATAATTATGAAACAAATCATGTGTGCAAATGAAAAATCAGAGTTTAATATGATAATATCATTAGCTGTAACACATTTAGACCAAACAAATGGAGGTATACTAACGAATTTGGGTAGAATAGCAATACAAGATATGTTAAACAGTATTAGGTGTATCAATGGTAAGATATATAAATCATATGGGGAAAAAGCAACAGACATAATAATTTAATAGAAATAGTACAATGTATATTTTGCATTGTACTATTTTCTTATACATAAAAATAATATAAATAATAATTTTAATTTTATTAAGTGAGGTATAATATGAGAAAGAACCAAGTTACAATAACATTAGAAAGATTTGGAGATGCAGTACCAAAGAATTTAAACGCTAAATCAATGAAAATAGAAGTCTATGCAGATTCAAATGACGTCTATGAAGCACTGTCAGTAGCATTCAATGGAGTATTGGAAGAAATAAAGAAAAATCAAGCTATGCCAGAATTTGGTGTAGTATCATCACATAGTTCAGTAAGAATGAACGATGATTTAGAAGAAATATAGTATAATTATTATTAAGGTAGATAAGGAGAAGACTATGGGTTACAGAGATGATTTCTTTAGAAATACACCAAGCATGATGGGAAGATATCAATGCGTTAAGTGTAAACAGTGGTTTGACAAAAAGGATATAGATGTTGACCATAGAATAAGTAAGAGACATGGTGGTACAGATGATATATGGAATTTGCAAGCTATGTGCAAAAGTTGTAATCGTGGAAAAAGAGAAAGGTCATCCAGTACTGAAGTAGCACAAACATTGATATCAGCAGGTGTAAGTGGATTAATTAATGGTGGTGTTGAGGGTACAGT
>JAGALE010000226.1 GCA_017625335.1 Lachnospiraceae bacterium | reverse complement strand
TATCTTCATCATCTGGGAACAGCTCACGCATGCTCTCTGCTACTACTTTCTGAAGATTTATCGTATTATACTGACTCATATCCATGGAGCCTGTTGTCTGCTTCTGGACAGGCTCTGCATAGGCACTTCCTACATATGGCTCACTTGCTCGTTCGCCAGCATAAGTATTGCCCTCATAATATGCATACTCATTATTATCTTCATCAGCATAGACATACTGAGCCTGCTCATTATAATTCTCCTGTGCATAGACTTCTTCTTGCTCATAAGCCTCTTGCACATAAGTTTCCCCTGCATACTCTGACTGTTCAGACTCTTCTGCATAGACTTCCTCTGCATAATTCTCCTGATATTCATATGTTTCCTGAGAATCTTCTTCATAATATGACGGTTCTTCTTCAACAGCTCCACTCTGAATCTGACGCTGTACCAAATCATATTATAATCTTATGAGACTCTTTTAATTTTTCAACATCCCTATCCTTTAATTCTAACATCCTTTGATTTTCTAATATTGTACAATGCATAGATGCTATATTTCTAAGTGTAAGTATCTGTATTCTTGTGTTATTATTTGCTTCACCTATTAGATAAGCCTCAATAAGTGATATTGCGATGTCTCTACTATCATCTGGTAGGTCTGTAATATTACCATAATGATTGCTAAAATATTCTACAAATGAATCATTTAAACACCTTATGTATACACCTTTATCAGTATTTTCTATTATTTTTTCATCTAATTTACCGAAGTCTGTCACTATATCTAATGCTGCTCGTGTTAAAAATTCATCACGTTCCTCTTCAGTATACTTGCTATCTACCATATTATATTTTTTATATTCTAAGTATAAATCTACAAATCTATTGTGTTTCACATTTTTAAGATACGAAAGACCTTCTTCCCAAGTATCTCCCACCATCTCTCCACAGTATTTTTCCACAATATCCATGATTTCTTTACTTAACTCATATTCAAACAGGTTGCTCTTTAAGCTATGGTACAATGTTACAATGCAAATTTCACCAATTTCATCACCATCAATATAACCATAATCTTTATTAAATCCTACATCACCTGATAGTACTTTTCCTCTTGCATAATTAATAAAAGATTTTAAAGCCTGTTCTTTAATTATATTTGTCTTTATCCTTTTATCATAGCAAACCTTTTCAAACCTTAGAAATGGTATCATTGTTATATATCTAGGACTGTGAAGTATAAATTCTTTCCCATCATTGTATTCTGTCATACATTCAACAATATCCTGTAAAAAGTCAAATATATCAGATGAACTCCTCTTAGAATTTTCATTAATCTTATTTAAACTGTCTAATATTCTATGCTTATAATACTTTTGGTCTGTTTGTTTATAACTGGAATGACTATGCACAGATGATAAATAGATTATCTCTTCCGATATATCATAATATCTATCCTTATTATCCCTCACTAATACATTAATATTACTGTCTATGTTTTTCAGTTTACTTGTATATCCATCTAAGTTAGATATGTCTCTAAATAATTGATTAGTGTTTTCTCTACTACCCATAATTATCTCCTTTGCCTTTGTTTATAAAAATAACAGATAGCTAATCTTTGTAAGTTGCTATCTGTTATTTAAAATCATTATTCTTTTGTTTAATCAGCAACTCATATTAATTACTTAATAATATTTATAAGCTACTTTTATTGTAGAAATCTATTTGCTATGTCCTTAAGTTCTTGTTTAATTAGTTCAAAATCCTTGTTTACACCTATCTCATAACTAATTATATCAAAATTTTCCTCATGCTCTATATCATGCATGAATGATTCACTTTGTGCATATAGAAGTATTCCAGTGGTTACTGTTTTATACTGTTCAAAATATTTGTCTGTATACACATATATCTGATTAAAATTTGCGTTACTGCTTATATTTTCTAAAGTCTCATACCACTTAGCATCTGTCACAAGAGCTTTATTGCTTTTAGTATTCACTAGTACAATGTCTGGCAATAATTTTCTACTGCCTTGTCTACCTAAATTAGGATGATCCACCTTATATTCAGGCATTTCTTTCTGATAAAATCTATCCAAAAACTTTTGCCATAGCCACCCTAATCTATTATCATCGTCTAAATATAACAACCTCTTTGTTCCTGTTTTGTCTAATGCCAGCCATTCCTCTAATATAAACTTAGCAACTACTATTATAGGTTTATACCACTCTGGTATATCTCTATACTTATTGAGTATTTCTCTTGTAATTGATATGTTATCAACATCATCTAATACTCTTCTATAATTAATTAGCTTCGTCATTAACTTTGGATTAATTTTATCATTAACTACCTTATTTGAATCTATTAATACTGTAAATGCAGACTTAACTATTTGATTTAACTCATTATTGGTATCAAGTGTATCAACCTGACAAACTAATTTGCCCTGCCCAAAGTTTCCTGTTTGAGTTGATTTAACTATGTCAATTGAACCATAAGGTTTGTCTGTCACTATCTCTTCTCTTCTATATTCTTTTAAATATCCATTGCTATAAACAACTTCAAATGAATTACATAATAATTCTGCTAACAGATCATGTGTTCCTTGTATATTTTCATAGTTAATATCCTTAGGTACAAAGTATTGCAATTCATCTACTGCATAGCATAAAAAATAATAAATGTTTCTCCACTCAATGTTCTTTAGTTTTCCCATCTACTTGAATCTCCATCTATCTTTAGTATCTAATCTCTTTTCCATTGATTTCTTTACCTAAATTATTAAATATTACTTTTATATTATTTATATCATTAGGAGTTAATGCACTTGCTCTGTCTATTACATTTGGTAATATATCATACTTAACTACCATCCATAAATCATCCAATGTATTCCAATCTGTATACATTGGTCTGAAACCTATTTTATTAGAATTACCTTTGAAAGTATCTCTTACCAAAATCTCATTAATCTTATGAATTGCATCAATTACAACTGGTATTTTATCTTGTACTTCTTCTGGTAAATGAGTTTTTCCTAATTCTTTAGCTGTAGGAATATAACTACTATCCATGGCATATCTACTAAATCTTGATAATGTAGCTGCATCTAATTTTTTAGTTGAGCTATCATATGTATTCATAGTTGCAATTATAGATAAATTCTTAGGTATTTTTAATTTTCTACCAGAGTTTGTTACTACCTCTTCACCACGTTTCTCCATTGCTGTCATTAATTCACCTATAATAGATTCTGTATTACCTCTATTAATTTCGTCAATGATATAAACATATTCCTGCTTATTATTTTTATCTGCTAGTTCTGCAAATTCTGTTAAGCTTCCAACTGTATATTTCCATGTTCCATCATTCTGAACCTTTATACCACCAATTACATCTGAGTATGATGTAGTAGCACTAAAGCATACCATTCTTACTCTAGGTGAATCCCACTCTTTTGTTGTATAGTAAGCTAAATGCTTAGCTGTCGTTGTTTTACCACTACCTGGTTCTGATTCAAATAGTAATGCACCTTTAATTTTTAATAATCTATATAATAGTTCAGCAGAATTATTACCATGAACATTATTTTCAAAATCCTCTTTTGTATAAGGTGTATAAGTGATTGAATCTGTCTCTATATTTTCAACTGTTTCTTCCTTATCTCTTTCTAATACTTTAATCTGACTTTTAATTGTATGTTTTACATATTCCTTTGCTAACTCCCTAGCAAACTCTGTTACTGGTATGTCAATCTCTGCTTCTCTTACTCCACTACCAATATCTTTTGATGATAGTGTTACTTTGATTACTTTATCTTCTTCAAGTGTATCTAAGTTGCTCTCATTAGTTAATTCTCTTGACTCCTCAATTATCCCAGTTTTTTCCTGCTCTTCTTTGAAATAATTTGTTATATCTCCATGCTCACATGTCCATAAACTTAAACTTGGCTCAATACCTAAGAATTCACATAATTCTTCAAATGAGTCATATTCATCTATTGGTTCTCCATCAATCATAGAGTGTCCAAGACTCTTATTTTTCATCAATCCCCATTTTTTCCTTATGTTATTATAAGATGCATTAACTTTAATGCCATTCACAAATGTATTAATTCTTATATTATTTCTATTTGTATTTATTACCCTAACCATTGTATTATACTCCTTTGTTGTTATGTTTTAACAAACCATCAATGCTTATATTATTATGCATGAATTTTGGTATTTCTTTACTTATAGCCTCATATAGCTCATCATCTAGTTTAGAATATTTACCTGTCATGAGTAATACTCTAGCTATAAATGCTTCAATATACTTAAATTGCTTACCTATCAATTTCTCTTCTTTACTATTAATTACTACAACATGTGTATTTGTAACATTAGACTGCATCTCTAACTCAAATAATAATTCGCCTTGATTATTTTTATATGTTACCCTAAACAATTCTTCGTCTATAAAGTAGCTTGCTTTATCAGACAATTCTCTTGCAAAGCCTTCCACCCAATCTTCAATCTCTTTATTTGTAATTTCAGGTGTTTTTGTAGTTACTAAAGGGAATGTATAGATTCTCAATGGCTTGTCATTGTTATTTTTCCAGAAATCCCATGCACCTGCTTCTCCTCCATATACTAATTGATGTGCTTTATTTAAACTGTCTAATAATATATCTACTTTTATAATGTTATTTTCAATTTTATTGGATAGTTTTTGTCTAATCTGCTTTGTATTAGCCCAAGCACTATTTTTTACCTCATCAATTTGACTTCCCTTCTCCACTAATACTCGCCCATTATCATATAATCTACCAGT
>JAGALE010000225.1 GCA_017625335.1 Lachnospiraceae bacterium | reverse complement strand
ATACAAACTCCTGGCTTGGCGGAAAAATTAGAAGAAAGATTTAAAGAGTGCTATAGTGGTCCTGTTGTGTGTGTTGATAAACAGAGTAAGTATTATCCAACACTTATTACTGACCACTATTTTGTGTGCAAAAAACTTGTAGAACATCTCATAGTTGAGCATGGATACAAGGATATAGCTTATTTGACAGGTAAAGAGGGGCATATTCATTCTTTAGAAAGACTTAAGGCATATACTGATTGTATGGAAGAATATAACCTTCCTATTAAGGATAACAGAATTTTCTATGGAGATTTCTGGTATGGCTGTGGAGAGAATGTTGTTAAAAAGCTTTTGATTGATGAGAATGGTTTGCCTGAGGCTATAGCCTGTGCTAATGACTGTATGGCTATAAGTGTTGCTATTGCTTTACAGGAATATGGATTAAGAGTTCCGGAGGATATAGCTGTAATTGGATATGATTCAACAGAGGATGGTCGTAAGAGTCCTAGTCCTCTTACTTCTGCACCTATTCCTGCAAGAGATAATGGTATTAATGCTGCGTCAAAAATATATTCGTTAATTAATGGTAATGAATTTGTTCCTTTTAAGTC
This sequence comes from Lachnospiraceae bacterium, assembly GCA_017625335.1. GTDB lineage: Bacteria > Bacillota > Clostridia > Lachnospirales > Lachnospiraceae > Coprococcus_C. The sequence continues at coordinate 4,901 of JAGALE010000225.1, read as the reverse complement.
TGATACAGAATTATTTATTGGTAGTAGCTGTGGTTGTAAGAATTTTAATAGTCATTGGGTTTCTGGTTTGCGTGAAAGCTGGAAGACTGTTGATTCACAGGAAAAGTTTAATTCTAGATTTAACTGTTTTATAGATGATCTTATATCGAAATCTAATTTTAGAGATTTGATTAATACTATATTTGCCTCTATGCATCATTTGGGTGATTATGATAGCTTTTCTCTGTGCTTAAATTCGCAGTGGTTAAATTCAGAGAAGCTTCATAATAGTGAAACTAGGTGGGATGGCTATTCTGAGCAGATTCTACCTATTTTGAGCTGCAAAAAGGATGGATCATCTAATATAATAAATTACTCAAATACCTTTGATAAGAATGAACTTCTCCCAGAACTATATGAGGAAAGAGAGAATCCTTCCGCCTTTTATTTTACTCCGCTTCATTTTGAAGATCGTTGTTTAGGTTATGCTGTTCTAAGCTATGGTGGAGAAGTAAAAGCATATACAGAGGTATATTGGGAGTGGCTTAGAAATATTATGCAGGGCTTGGAATGTTATCGTCGTTTTGATTCTGTTAGATATTTGTATCAGCAGCTTGAGGCTAATCAAACTAGAGATAATCTTACCGGCCTCTATAACTACCAAGGAATGCTTCAAAAGTTTGAAAATATTTCGGGAAAGTATGTTGGTGCTATTGCAGTAGATATTAGAGGCTTGGCAGATATTAATGATAAGCATGGTAGAGCACAGGGTAACTATGCTATTAAAACAGTTTCAACTATTCTTAAGAGCTTAATTGAACGAGGTTTATGCTGTGTATTAGGTAATGGCGAATTTGTTGGTGTTGAGCTTTATGATACAGATGTATTTGATGAACAAATATATATTATAAAAGATGATTTGATTAAGCAGATAGATGAAGTGGAAGATTTGCCATATAGCTTGTCTGTTTATGTTGGATGTGGTTATTCCTATATTTCTGAGGTTAAAGAGCTGGAGCATCTTATTAATACAACAGTTGCACAAAAGAATGGTAATAAGATTGCCGAACAAAAGGCGAAGAATAGAGATGCATTGACTGATGAAGAATTTAAGGAAATGATGGTTGTTCAGGATATTATGGATAATAATCGTCTATTATATCATTTCCAACCTATTGTTAATGCTAAGACCGGTGATATATATGCATATGAAGCTCTTATGAGAGCTGATGTAGAGCAGTTTGTCTCACCTCTTACCATAATCAAGTATGCTGATTATATGGGAAGATTATATGATGTTGAAAAGCTTACATTTTTTAATGTATTAGATAGAATTAGTGTGGAAGAGCATCTTTTTGATAATAAGAAGGTGTTTGTAAATAGTATTCCTGATAATAGATTACAAGGATATGATGCAGATTTATTGACTGAAAAATTACAGAATTATTCTGCAACTGTAGTTGTTGAGCTTACTGAGCAGGCAGAGGTTCCTGATGATGAGCTTACAACTATGAAGAACTACTATGCTTCAATGGGTATTGAAACAGCCGTTGATGATTATGGAACAGGTTATTCTAATGTCACTAATTTGCTTAGATATATGCCTAATTATGTTAAGATTGACCGTATGCTTTTATCAGAGATTCAGGATAGTCCACAGAAGCAGCATTTTGTTCGAGAGATTATAGAATTTGCTCATGATAATAACATTATGGCTCTTGCTGAGGGTGTTGAAACTAATGAAGAACTTCAGATGATTATTCGTCTTGGTGTTGATCTCGTTCAGGGTTACTATACAGCTAGGCCAACTAAGGAAGTTATTGAATCTATAGATAAGAATATAAAGGATGAAATTGTCCGCTATCATAGACAGGTTATGTTGGGTAATGGTAGTAAGATATATGTTGCAGGTAAGGAAAGTAGAATACACTTAGCTAAATTAACTACAGACAAATATTCTGTTATTGATTTTGTGCCTGATAATGTAGTACATAAGGATATTACTTTAAGTGGAATATCCGGAGTTGTGTCTGATATTGTTCTTGAGATTAAAGAAGGATATTCAGGAAGAATTGTTTTGGATAATGCTAGTCTTTCTGCGGGTAAGAATAGTGCATGTATAACTATTGAAGATAATTGTAATGTTACATTGGTGCTTAAGGGTGAGAATAACTTAAACAACGGTGGTATTCGTGTTGCAGATAGTTCTATTCTTACTATTGAAGGAGAAGGAGATTTATTTATTAATAGTGAAAAAGACAACTATTTCGGAATTGGTAATGATTTGGATTCAAAGCACGGTTCTATTGTCTTCGATCAGGATGGTTGTGTTGAGGTTCACTGTAATGGCGCCAAGGGAGTAGGAATTGGCTCCGGTTTGGGTGGCGATATTAATATCAAAAAGGGAAAATATATTATAGAGCTAACCGGCGAAGAGGGCGTTGGAATAGGTACAAGAACAGGTGATGTAAATATTTCTATTGCCATGTGTAATATTAATCTTAAGCTGGTTACAACCAATAATGTTGGAATTGGTTCTATGTATGGTAACGTTGATATCAATATTTCACATATACTTTTGCAATGTGTATTCGGTGGAACCTTTAGTGCAGGAATTGGTACCTTGTATGGAGAGGAAGCTAATATTAATATAGCTAATGCTAATTGTAATTTGAATCTTAGAGCTATTGAGATATCAGGAGTTGGCTCTGCTAAAAAGGCGTCTACAGTTGATTTTAAGGAATGTGGAGTAACAATTAAGGGTGAAGGTAGAGGTGCCCTTGCCTTTGGTAACTCTAATAATAATTGTAAGCTTAGATTTGTTGATTGTGATGTTGATTCTGATATTAAGTCAAATCTTCACACTGATGTTGGAGCTTTAGAATCTGATATTTCGATTTATAATGGTAGAGTAATGTTTATGCTTAATGGTAATGAAATGGTTAGAGAAACTAGATATGAAGGACTTTAATTAATCACTAATTTCATGAAATACATTACTTGTTGTAATATAGGAAACTGTTATGAAACATGATATAAAATGGGATATTCTTTTGAGGATAAGAACCACGGGCTTTGATTCTTCTAATTCTGATATGCATCATTACCCTTACGAGCCAACAGACTATAGAGTTTTAGAACGTTTAGTAGAAAGTGGTTATATAGGGAAAAGGAATGTTTTAGTTGATTATGGCTGTGGCAAGGGCAGGGTAGACTATTTTCTGTCCCATGAAACAAAATGTAAGTCAATAGGCGTAGAATATGATGAAAGAATATATAATCAGGCGGTTGATAATATGAATCATGCAGTATCTAAGAATAAAGTGTTCTTTCATCATGGAGCTGCTGAGGAATTTGAACCACCTATCACTGTTGATAGGTGCTATTTCTTTAATCCGTTTAGTACAGAAATATTAAAGAAGGTTGTTGCTAGGATTATGGATTCCTACTATGAGAATCCCAGAGAAATTCTTTTGTTTTTTTATTATCCGTCAGATTATTATATATCATATCTGATGACTGAACCTTATATTGAATTTTATGATGAGATAGATTGTACGGATTTATTTGATGTTTATAATAATCGTGAGAGAATCATGGTTTTCGTATTGCTTAAATGACTTTATATACTTTAAATTATGGTTTGGGTTTGTAATAGTAAGGACTTGTTATAGGAGGTATTTTATGAAGGATAATAATACTATTGTTAGGAATGAACTTTTGGCGCAGAATATAATAAAAGGTTTAGAGTCTCGCAATATGTGTGGATACTTTGCTAAAAATAAGGAGGAGGCATTAGCTAAAGCTTTAGAGCTGATTCCGGAAGGTTCATCTATAGGTTGGGGCGGTTCAATGTCTGTCAGTGAAATCGGTCTTAGAGATGCTGTGATTAATGGAAACTATCATGTTTTTAATCGTGATATATGTAAGAACCCTGAGGAAAAGAGAGAGATAGAGCTTAAGATTTTTGGTTGTGATTACTTCTTATGTAGTAGCAATGCAATTACCGAGGATGGAATACTTGTTAATATTGATGGTAATTCAAATCGTGTTGCTGCCATAGCGTATGGTCCTAAGAACGTGGTTATGGTAGTGGGTATGAATAAGGTTGCTAAGGATGTGGATGCAGCTCTTTATCGTGCTAGAAATGTTGCTGCACCTATAAATGCGCAGAGATTTCCTCTTGATACACCATGTAAACATACAGGTTCATGTGCTAATTGTAAATCAAGAGATACGATCTGCTGTGAGTTTTTGATTACAAGGTATTCAAGACATGCTAATAGATTTCATATAATTTTAGTTGATGAGGAATTAGGCTATTAATTTAGTTTATAGATGTAAAAGGGAGCATTGCTCCCTTTTGTGTTTTGTTTTAATTTTATAATTTAATATTAATTCGCTTTTAACCTGGTTTTTAATGTACTTTCATTGCATTTATGTGGTTTAAATATTATAATATTAGATGTAATTATGTTGTTGCATTTTTTATATGGAGAAAATATATGAGCAATACAAAGGATAAGCGTATAAAAAAATTTAATAGAAAACGTATTTGGCCTTCGATAGTTGGACTATTTATTATATCTGTTTTGTTTACAGCGATTATTGCAGCATCGATTGGCTTGTATACAATGAATTTGATAGACAGAAAACTGTATGATTCATATGAAATTTCCTATAAAATTTCAGAATATATGATGCTTGATGGAGTGACTGACGTATCTCAGGATGAACTTGAAGATTATATACAAATAAGTGATTCGGTTTTGGCTGTTACTGTACTTGATGATGAGGAGAAGGCTATATGGACCAATAATTCTTATTCTGTTAACTTGGATGATTCTCTTACGTATATTAATGATGCAAATTTATTTGAGAGTGGTTATGAGATTATTATTCATCTTGACGAAGGTAGTATT
>JAGALE010000224.1 GCA_017625335.1 Lachnospiraceae bacterium | reverse complement strand
CTCTTAACAAGTCTAACATTAGTTTCAGCCTCGAGTTCAGATGCTTTTGTTACAACCTCAAGTGCTTCATTTAATATTTCCTGTGCTTTAATAAGTTTCTCATCATCTACAATAGATTTTGTTCTATTCTTCTGCAGTTCAACTGCCATATTTTTAACGTCTGTAGCATTTTGAACTATAATTTGCCCTGTAATTTCGCGTGTTTTTGCTATAATATCCTGTGTTTCTTTATTAACTCGTATACCTACTGAGTTTACAGCTTGTATTTGAATAGCTGGTAATGCATTTCTGATAACTTGCTCAAGCTGTGTTTTTGCTTCTCTCTGCTCACCTATAATCATTAATGCCTCAGCTTGTGCTTGCTCCGCTATAATTCTAGTCCCATTAATCATTCTCAATCTACTGGATGCTGCTTGGTATCTAGTCTGGTCTGTATCACCAGATACATCACTGATATATTCAGATAGACTATCCTCACATAATCTAAGTTCATTAATTATTTTATTAAGATTAGATGTTTGCTCTTCCATATAAACTATGTGCTCGTCTATTCTGGACTGTTGTGTCTCTAATGCTGTACTAATTTCGTCTATTCGTGATTGTACTTTTACAAAATTACCCTGGAATTTTTTAATTTTCCTAAGCGGTGTCTGTAAAACTGGAAGTAATTTCTTCTGTTTTTTAACTACCTCTGAAAGCTTGTCTAAGCTTTCATGTGTATCTCCTAAATCAACCATGTTAGCTTTAGCTAATAAATTATTTGATGTTTCACTCATTACTTGTTGTATATCAGAACCAAATGTATCTATTTCTGATACACTCATTTTTCTTAACTTTTCTATGTTTTTCTTTAATGTAATATCATTTTGTCCTGTAATAATTTCTACTTCATGCATGTTATAATCCTCCATATAATAATGTATACCTATTTAAAAACTCATATCAAGTTTTTATTAATAAATTTATTCTAAATATAAAAATGCTTACTATATATGATTATATCAATTTATATGCATAAAAAATGGGTTAGAGACTATATTTAATAATCTCTAACCCATTTTATTAATTAGCTGTTACCCTAGATTCTATATTAGATATCTCAGTTGCTTCAGTGACCTCTTTTTCATCAAGTATAGTTCTTTCATCTATTACCCATACATCATTTAATTTTGATACTAAATAATATACCTGCATGTAATATGCCTCTCCCTTACCTTGGTAAGTTACAAGTTCTTCAGTTGTGAACTCTGCTTGGTTTTCGTATCCACCTATCCATTCAGTTACTGTACCTCTATGAATTGATGTAATGTCTGTACCATTTCTAATAAGAACATTTCTAAGTTGTGAATTCATATACTCTAGCTTATCTTCACTTAAGATAGATGTATCATTTTGGAAACAGTCATACATACCTTTCTCAATGGTAACAACCTCACCATTTACTGTCATATCTTTAGGTCCATATAACAATCTATTTGTACCAGCAGTATATAAATCAGACATTAACTGTGTAATTGCTTCTTTACTTTCATCAGGAATTTCACCTGCAAGATTAAGTGCTACAAGTCTCTTCTGTACTGTACTATCAGGATTTATAGGAGGTTCTACTACACAATCTCTTGATACTAATACTTGGTCTACTATTACAAACTCATTTCCTTGTTGCTGTACTACAATGTAATACTTATCTCTATAAGTGCCGTAACAGTCTACATCCTTAGCTCCTTCTATTACAGTTGTCTCTACTTCTAATAAGTATGAGTTATTTGTTGTATCTCTGTTTATTACTTGTCTTATAGTTGACATGTACTTGTGTATACCAGTTGCTTTATCTTTGTATCCACGTAGTACTCCAAATCCCATATCTTCATATAGATGACCTGACATCATACCAGATAAATCACAGTTAGAATTAACTCTGTCATGCCTTTCTATAAGTTTTTCAAACTCTGTCATTAAGAATTCAGGTATTAATACATTGTTAGATGCTATGTTAATACCATTAGTTATCTGTTGCTCTACAACAAATACGTTTGTACCAAAAATTTCACCTGTACCGTTAACATCATCTTTGAATACATATCTTAAAACTGTTGTACCAGTAAGTTCATCTCTGTTGAAACCAAATACTTTTAAACCATTTCCACCTGCTATATAAATACCATTTCCACAGATTTCTCCTTCAACTTCAGGTTTATTATATACTATATCAAGTCCAGGAAGTACCGCCTGTTGTCTTAATGAACTACCTACAACTGAGTTTATAAGAGATGTATCAAATTGTATTTTTCTATCAGCTGCTACTATAGAATTGTATGTAGGCTCTACAACCAATGAGTCCATAGAACTTACACTATCTTCAACTGTTGTATCTTCCATAACAGCTGCCTCATTTTCCATTATATCCTCTACACTCTCTGTTTCATCAGATTCTTCTGGTGTACTACCATCTTCACTAGATGTATCCTCTGCCACATCTTCTGTTGCGTCTGTACTTTCTTCTACTGTACCCTCTGTTGTATCTATGTTTTCATCTATATTTTCAGTTGTTTCAATATCATCTTCAACTATATCTTCTTCAGTGTATAGATTAGATACACTATCTGAATCTAATAAAAATGATATGTCAGGCTCAACACCTTTTATAACTTGAAATAGATTAGTACCTTTATCGAAGGCTGCGCATGTAATTATATTATTGTCGTAGAAATACTTATTTAATTCCTTAACAATAGTTTCCATGTAGGCTACATCCAATGAATATGAACCATCATAATTTTCAAAGAATGCACCGTTTAAACCTATTAAGCTAGTCAAATAATTAAATGAACCAGGTGTTTTTTCTGATAATGTATATTCAACATCTACAAAATAGTAACCAAGTGCCCCAGTTATATCTAATATATTACCATCTGTAAGTACTACATTATCTAAGGTACCCTTAATATATTCAAATGTGTCAGGTGACACTACTTTTAGGTTATCTTCGGATATCTCATATTCATCTTGACCAAGTATCAATTCAGCTTTTTCAGTTAATAGTTTTAACCTTTCTGCTTTTTCACCTGTTATTGAGTGCGTTACGTAAGTCGTTTTATGTTCTTCTATATTTCTAGTTACTATAGAATCATAATCAAGTGCCCTAGCATAATAATCAACAACCTCTTGCTGTGTTAATGGCTGTTCTAAGGGATAAGATGTTGCATCTTCACTTATAAATGCACTACATCCAGAAGTCATTAAACAAGCTACTGAACTTAGAACTGCTATTAATTGTTTAAATTGTCTGTTTTTCATCGTCCTATTGTTACTCCTTTACCGTATTTAATTAAATAACTTTTTTGTATTAACTTTTTTATATTAGCATCACCAAATTTTTTATTTAGTGCTGTTAATTCTACTGCTCTACGATTAACATTTAATTTAATCATGTATCTTTTAACTTCCTCATAGAGTGCTTCTATTGACATTGAACTATAATTATCTACAGTGTCATTCACTTTATTGCTACTTGTTAATCTATTAATCCTATCATCTAATGCATCTGTATCAATCTTAGCTTTATTGCCTTCATTATTACTCTCAGATAG
>JAGALE010000223.1 GCA_017625335.1 Lachnospiraceae bacterium | reverse complement strand
TATGGATGCACTAAAGCACAATCAGCTTTCCATGCCAGATATAGTGTACAAGACAGAGCAGGGCACTCTTATGGCAATAGAAGTGGTTACAGATAATTATGGCAATCAGGAGATTACAGCCAAGTTGGAAACAGCAGAAATTCTAGGCGCAGAAATCATTATTGTACAAGCCTAACCTATACAGAAAGGAGATTTTATGAGACATACAACACACAATTTACCCTTGGAACAGAAAGAAGCTCTGTTCCATAAGCACAAGGAGCTTATCTTCATGATTTATTCATTCGGTGGATATATGCTCCGTAAACAAATCCGAAGATTATACCACCTGCTCTCAATCAAGAGCGAGCAGGACATAGAATTTGATATAGCAGAGCTTATTTGCAGTGGGTTCCTCTTGCAGAAAAGCATTAACAAGGATACCCGCACACAGATGCTCTATCTTAGCAAGTTTCCCAAAAGTAAGTTTCAAGATGTCAAAAGCACTGGGGATGTGGCAGCCATTAACTGGAGCAATCAGAAGATTTTTGAGCAGATATTCAAGACAGACTATCTGATTGAAGTAATTATCCCCACTATGAAGCAACTGAATTTTGAAATATCCACAGATAACATTCTGGTATACCTTGCCTGGACTGGGTCAAACCTACTTCTTAACAGTAATCAGACCAACAATGCAGAGTTCTATCAGAGATTTTACCTTGTCTGCAATGGAGCAAACCACAAAGTCTCTTATGATTTTGCAAGAGACAAGGAAATTGCAGACTATGAGTTACAGAAGTTCCAAAGCAATCAATTACAACACAATATAGACCTGCCCGAATGCAGAACCAAAGTGCAAAGAGACACAGAAAGAGACTCTTACAATTCTGATATTGAGAAAAACAAATACTTCTATTCCTTAAACAACCTCTCTGGGCACAACTTTATCTTTGAGGGATTTGACAGAACCAATCCCAATATCATCAATCTCTGCTACTTTGACAGTATGAACAGTATACAGACCAAGAAGCTCTACCAGAACTTATCCTACATCCTTCTGATGATGCAAAGATACTTGAACAACACCAATCTGGAACTACAAGTCACTGTCTACACATGGGATGCAGACAGGGTGGAGCACCTTCAGGAGGAGGAATGTAAGAAAGCATATGACTTCTACCGTCAAGAGTGGGTGGAAGAAAACAAGAAAAATAAGATTATGAAGGATATAGGCATTCTCCCATCCAACTGGGATAACATCCAAACCACCTACATAAATGAAGATATTTACACCAAATACAATGTGCACTTATAACACAAAATAACACAATATAAAATAATATGCCATCTTATGAAACAACTTAACACAATATTTTAATTTATGTCATTTTATAAAATATTATTTTACGAAAGGAGTCCTACTTATGGAAAAACAAACCAGAAAACTTGATTTAGATACCTTACAGAAAGTACTGATACAGATTTGCACCACCTTAAATATGCCAATCAGAAAAACAGCCCTCCATCGTTTTATCAGAGAAATCTTTGATTATAGTAACAGTATCAAGAGCATAGACTTTGCTCTCTTAGATTTGATTGAACAGGGATTATTACTGGAAGATAGCTTTTATGTCTGCTCCTCTGAGTGTGCAGCTTCAGGAAGAACCATTCCCACTGCCACAGAGGAGGGGATTGTAAAGTTGCTGACCTCAAAGAGCTTTAAGGAAGAAATCAGAAATGTGCTTTTCTTCTCTCCTGTGGCAACAGACATCATTACTCCCTATGACTACTTTAAATATGTACGCCAGACTTACCCAGCTTTGCTTGCAGGACAGGAGACAGGAATTGCTTATATG
>JAGALE010000222.1 GCA_017625335.1 Lachnospiraceae bacterium | reverse complement strand
TGTAAGTATGATAGTAGACAGGGATAGATTTTAGATAACTAAAGATTATAAAGGAGTAACTAAAATGAAATTGTTAGTTTGTGATAAATGTAATAAAAAATATGATGTATCTCCATTTGTTAATATGTTGGGTAATGGAGAACTAGCATATTCAAAAATTAGCTTATATGGAGACAGTTATAATTTATGTCCTAGTTGTACAAAAGAAATATATTCATTAATAAATAGTTCAAAGAATAATTCAGTTGTAAAATGAAATATTCAATAAATTATTGAATAAAACATATAATTGAATAGAGTTATATGTAAATAAGATAATAATAGAAAAGGATAAAATACAATGAGTAATAGCTATATAATAGAATATAGAGCATTAAAAATATTTTTAAATATACTTAGGATAGTAACATTAATACTAGCAACAGTAGAATTTGTTAATGCTGTTGATCAGCTGGTTATAGAATTAAACTTAGCTAAAGTATTAAACACATTAGCAATAGTTATATTATACATAGTCATTATGGGAATAATTCAAGTTATATATGAGTTGTGTAACAAAATAAAATACAGAGTACATAAAGGAAATATATTTATATATAAGTATAATAAAAGAATTGGAGTTATAAAATTAAAAAACATAACTAGGGCAACCATAACAAGAAATGATAGTATACAATATTTAGAACTATATACAGATGATAAATTAAGATTGAAGATACCAAATGATATGAGTAACTATGATAAGATAAAACAATTAGTCATAGATAATGGATTACTAAAAAGAGTAAAAAGCAAGTAAAATTAGTTGGAGGAACATAAATGGACTTTAATAATCAACAAAACAATTATCAGAATAATGGCTACAATCAACCAAAGAATAATGGCTACAATCAACCAATGAATAGAATAAACAATACATTTGTATGGTTATTCATAGTAATCTGTATAACAGAATATATGTTTAACTGGGGAGCAGTACTACTTGGTGTAAGTAATACACTTGTAACAATGATATTTGCATTATTTAAATTGATAGTATTCTTCTTAGATTGGAATGAGATTAAGAAAGCAGGCATCAGAGGTGCTTGGGTATGGTGGGGAATATTTATTGTTCCAATTTATCTACTATTCAGAGCAATGAGAGTAGATAACAAGTATGCACCATTAATTACTTGGTTAATATGTTGGGTAATAGGGATACTTATAACAGTATTTATAGCTATTATAGCTAGTGTAATATAGGCTAGTAGAGTAATATATTAGAAAGGAATACAATATGTTAGTAACAGAGACACATAATATATATGATTTAGTATATAGAGCATCTAGTATTTATGGAGATAAAGATTATTTAAGGTATTTAAGTAATGGAGAAATTAAGAGTATAACATTTAATAAATTTAAGGAAGCCACTGATGCAATAGCAGTATGGACAATAAAACAAAACAGAAAACTAGGTAAAAGTGTAAAAATAGCAATGTTAAGTCCTAATAATGCATTATATGCAGAGCTTATGATTGGGGTAATGTGTGGTGGGGGTATTTCAGTACCTATGGATCCACAAATTACACATGAAGCATTGTGTAATTGCATAAATAGAGCAGAAGTAGATATAATTATATATGATAAAACAATTAAATTAGATAGAAAAGATATATTTAATAGATGTAAAACAGTAAAAAGTATCTTCCATATTGAAGATACTGAAAACAGAGATTGTTTAGACATTATAGAACAGTACAAAGGATTGGAAGTTAAGCCAGAAATAAATGAAAAAGACTGTGCAGTTATTATTTTTACATCTGGAACAACAGGCGTTGAAAAAGGGGTAATGCTGTCACATGCAAACTTAATTGACACAACCTTTAATGGAGATTTTGAGGCACAAATTCAACTATGTGTACTTCCTATGCACCATGCATTTGGATTAAAAGCTGACTTTTTAACAGCATTGGGTATTGGATCAATAACTTGTTTTCATAATGGTATGGATAAATTAGGGGAGGCATTACATGCATTTCAGCCTACTAATTTAAATATGGTACCAATGATAGCAAATGCATTATATACAAAGATTGTATTACTTAGTCAACAAACAAGAAAAACACTTGAAGAGTGTAAGGAACTAGTATTTGGTAAAAATATAAAACAGATAATCACAGGTGGAGCACATCTTCCAGCAGAGTTAGTAGATAAATATCATGCAATAGGAGTATTTATTGCTCAAGGGTACGGAATGTCAGAATGTTCTCCTACAATTTCAATTCCTGTTATGGACAGATATGACAAGGCACATACAGGAGGAAAGGTAGTAAGGGGTTGTGAGACACGTATAGTAGACGGAGAGATTCAAGTAAAGAGTCCATCAGTCATGATAGGGTATATAAATGCACCTGAACTTACAAAAGAAATCTTAACAGAAGATGGCTGGTTAAAAACAGGTGACTTAGGTCATGTAGATGATGAAGGATTTATTTATATAACTGGACGTAAGAAAAACCTAATCATTCTATCAAATGGAGAAAATGTAGCTCCGGAACAGATAGAAAACTTCTTGTTAGACCATCAATTAGTAGAAGAGTGCTTAGTTTATGGTGATGGGAATCAAGTAGTTGCAGAGATATATACAAATGATAAATATGCAAAACTTAATCATATAACAGATATAATAGGTGAAGTAGACCATATAATAAAAGATGTCAATAGTAAATTAGTTTCATATCAGAAGATAATGAAACACATTGTACGTAAGAATCCATTTTTAAAGACCAGTACAAATAAAATAATTAGAAACCAAAGAGCAACAATAGATGATACTTTAGTAGTTGAATCAGATAGAATAAATTTACCTATTAGTGACATGCAGAAAAAACTACATGAAATAATATCTGGGGTATTGGGACATAAAGAATTCGGAATAAACACAGATTTATTTGACGTAGGACTTGATTCATTAGGGTGCATAATGTTACTAACTGAATTAAATGATATAATAAGCTTAAATTTAGAACTTGATGAATTAATGTCAAACGCAACAGTTGAAAAACTTGAGACATTATATATTAAGAAAAATACATCTAAAAATGTAGATTATAGTATAAGACCAGTATATCCATTAACAAATGTTCAGAAGTTTATGGCTTATGTAATGAGAGGTAATACAACATCTAACATTCCTTTCTTGTATAAGCTGGATGATAGTGTAGATTTAGAAAATTTAAAATACGCTATTGAGAACCTATTTAATATACATCCAATATTAAAAGCTACAATAGAGATGCACGAAGATAAAGGTCTTGCATTATTTAGGCATGATGAATTAGAAGTTAATATTCCGATTTATAGTATGCAAGAAGAGGAATGGTTAGAAACAAAAGATGAATTGGTAAAACCATATAAGTATGGAAAAGGAGAACCTTTATATCATATAGGAATATACAATGTAGAAGGAGACAAATATTTATTTATTGATATAGCACATGTTATATCAGATGGAATGTCAATTGGAATAATATTAAGAAACATAAATAAATTGTATCTAGGTGAAAAAGTTAAGAAGGAGACATATACATTCTACGAATATTGCTTAGATGATAAATTCAGAGCAGAAAATGGTTTAAGAGCAGACAATGAGCTATATTTCCAAAGACTTATGAGTGGAATGAAACTTGATAGAACAATTTTAAATAGAACAAACAATGGTGACTTAACAGTTGAAAGAAATGCAGTTATACATGATTCATTTAAGAATTTGAACTTTAGGAGAATAAATGAGTTCTGTCATAAAAATGGTGTATCAAAAAATATACTGTTTTTAACAGCATTTAATTATTGTATAAGTATATTTAGTGATAAAGATGACGTAATTTCAACAAGTATACATAATGGAAGAACAGATAGCAGGTGGGGAACATTAGTTGGTGCATTATTTACAACTTATAACTTTAGATATAAGTTAGATAAGCATCAAACAATAAATGAGATGCTTGAAGCATCAGCTAAACAAGTAATGGAAACAATGTGTTGTCACGTGAATAATCTTCATGCAGATGAAATGTTTATACAATATCAAGGAGATTTGTTCAGTGACTTAGATATAGGAGGAAAACCAGCAGAGTATATTCCTTTACAATTAGACTCATTGCCATTTCATTTAATGATTCATGCAACAAAAACAGGATTTACATATGAGCTTCGTTATTGGGAAAACAGATTCAAAGAAAAACAGCTTAGAATCTTTATGGAAGTACTGGAATCAATTGTACATGGTATAATTAGAATAGATAACATTAATAATTTAAGAAGCTACATACCAAAGAAATATTTAGTAAAAGATACAGAAGTGAATGGTCAAGCTATTACAATATTGAACAGATATGGTGATATTCAGCCTATAGGTGGTTGGGGAGAACTTATCATAAATAATGAAAAGACAGGTAAGATTGCAAGATTGACAGTGAATAATGAAATAGATTACTTAGAAAATAGTGGTAGAACAGTAATGCAGGAAACATTAACTGGTAGAAATTTCATTAACTTAGCTAAATTAGAACAAGATGTCAAAGAATTAGTTGCAGCGGATTGTAAAAATGAAGCATATATAGTTTATGGTGAGAACAATAAATTTACATTAGTTGTTGATATTAAGTCAAAAGAAGCAATAGTAGACGTGGAAGAAATAAAGGAAGTAATAGCTAGATATTGTGAGAAATCAAATCAACCTTATAAATTATTAATAAATGGGTTAGAAGAATAAATAGTGCATAATTGAATTAAAAATAAGGGGCGAGGAGAATTAAAAACTTGCCCTTTATTTTAAATATAAACATAACAAAATAC
>JAGALE010000221.1 GCA_017625335.1 Lachnospiraceae bacterium | reverse complement strand
GCTACAATACTAGCAGCATCAACACCACAATAAGAAGCAATCAAAAATGCAAGTACACCATATAAACCGTATTTTGTTAATGATGTTAAAAAAGTTGCTACACTTTTATCTGCATTTGCTTTTTCTAGAGTAGTATTTAAAATCTTCTGTGCAAGTTTAATAACTTTAATACCTACAAATAGTAGAATCAATAGTACTAGTATTCTACCCCCAAGTCCAAGTCCTTTCTCCAATAGTGATGACACCAAATTCTCAATTACATTCTGATTCAACATATGTTTTTATCTCCTTTTTATTCTTTTATTTCTTCAAAATAGTATGGATCCATGTCACATACTCCTTTTGTAAGCTTTAATATTTTAAATACATTGTATTCAGCTAAACCTATATCTCTTAAAATAGACATGCATCCATGCCTTGTAGGAGGCATTACTCTTCTATTTATCCATCTATCCACCATATCTGTAGGTAACTCACCAGAACCTTTAAATTTCATCATGAAATGGTCTGGATATTTTCCTGTATAATCATCTAGAACTAAAACTCTAAATAAAGGTACCTCCAGTATTAGACCTTGTTTTCTACAAAACATATATCTGTATGTTATTATTTTCCATATAGTATCTATATTTTGTCCATTTTACATTAGTCAAATCTTTTAACTTCATCTTTATTATACCTCTATATAGATACATTACATAATTAGCATAAATATAAATAATTTATATCCTATAATATATTTATGCTTTAATATCTGATTATATACCTTTATTATTCATATTATTCAAAATTTCTTTTATATATTATTAGATTTCCTTCTTTTCTTACTATTTTAATAATGTTATTATCTCTTAATAACTTGAGCCCACTCGATACCCATTTTTTATTGCATTTGGCTTCTTTAGAAAAATCTTTAGAACTGAATTCATTTTTAAGTGTACTTGGCACAAATATCTTTAAATCACTAACTGATTTTATTGATATTATATTATTTACCACTGTAGGAACTTTATCTATTTTAGTAGCCCTCTTTTTACTAGACGACCCATATCCGTCTAAATATTTGTATTCTTCAGCATTTATCATTATTAAATCAAGTTCTATTAAAGGATTATCAAGATATTCCACTATCCAATATAGCTCCTTAAACATGTCTTGAATTACTCCTTTATGTGATGTCTTTCTTCTTTCAAGTATATCGTTACTTATAGGGTCTACCCAATTAATATATTTGTTCTCTATAATAGGATATACAACATGTGTCATATATCCTATTTTAGTATAATAGTTTAATTTTGGTATTAACTTCTTTAATTGCTGAGTCTGTATCTCAATTATATAATCCTCTTTCTTTATATCAGCTATATAATTACCTACTCTTACCTCATGATATTCTTTATTTGGCTCTATATATTCTTTTAATACTGAATGTATTGATTTCTCACTTAATGTTCCTATACTACTCATTTTATTTCCTACTGAACCAATTTTTAACTATATCAGACATATTTTTATCTTTAATTGCATATGCTTTATCTATCATAGATATTAATGCCTTTTCATATTCTGATTTAATAATATTAATGTCATTATCTTGCAATGTTGCTAACGGTATATTGAAAGTTTTGTTTGTTTTAAATTTATCTTTGTATTCGTAATTATATACATAGCTATTAACTTTACCATCTTCTGTATACTCTATCCATATTCTTACTTTTTCTACTGTATTATTATCAAATATATCTTGCTTATATATCATTATTTTAAATGCATTATTATATCCCTTGACTCTCCACTCAAAACCATAACCTGTTCTTCTCTCCAAGTCCCTTGCTGACCCACAGTTATGTGATTCCAATGGAATAAACTCTGCTTTTCTATTATATATAAATTCCTGTAACCTTGGTACATTCTTTAATTGAAGGTATATATCTGTTAATTCATTATTGTATTTTGAACATTTCTTTTCATTCGCCAATCTGAATTGCTGAGGATCCATTCCATTATGTCTTAGCTTAAATGCCTCTGTTGATTCCTTGATACTATGATATGTATTGTTTAATAAATAATTAAATAATTCTTGTAATTTATTTTTTAGCTCTGATTTATATTGATTCCCATCAATCTCAAAGTTTATCTCCTTAGGTTCCCCTGTTTTTAGCTCAAATCGTGTGTGAACCTTTATAAAACCATTCGATTCTGTTATTTCGATTAAGTTTCCTATTAAACCACTCTCAGTAGCTCCCAACCAACCACTAGATATAGTTACAACCATATCTTTAAAACTTCTAGCATGCAATTGATTACTATGGACTGAGAAATGTTCCTTATC
>JAGALE010000220.1 GCA_017625335.1 Lachnospiraceae bacterium | reverse complement strand
CAATGATGTAAGAGATGAGATGTGTCGGTTTGATTTGTTGATTGATATAATCAATAATTATACAGATAAAGATGGAAATCATATGGAGATTGAACCTTTGTTTTAAGTGGAATTGTAAAAGAACTCTAAATATGATATTATATTAGAGTAGCTATTGGGGAATGGCATATAAGGGGAAAAGGGAAAAAATATTTGAGATAGTATGCCACCAAGAGTTTAATAGCTTTTGGTGGCTTTTGTATTAAAAAAAGAAGTGGACGCTTGAGAAGATACAAAAGATAAAGTTTAGGAATTACGAAATGTAAAAGTTGAGGAGAAATCGGAGAAATGAGAGAAGATAACACACAAGCAAAAATTTTCATGGTAGTGGCAGCGGTTATATTAGTTATTAATCTTGTAGGTATTGGGTTTGGATTATACGCAGATGCTCAATATGAGCAGGCAAAGCAATTAATACAAGATGCGTATAATCAAGACTATGAAAATGGGATAGAAGAATTTATTGCTAATTGTGAAAAGGGAGCCAAGATTCTTTGTCAGGCAATAGCTGTATTTGGGGTAAAAATTGTTGTGGGAATTTTAATAGCAACGATATTGATTTTACCAGAAAAAATATATGAATTGTTGGAAGTAGAGATTTTGAAATATGTGCAACCAAGTGATATCTATCAAGTGATTGTTGAAATAGTAATTTTTCTTATGTTGTTATGGAACATTGTATCGCCAATATTTGATTTAGGAGATTATATTGATTTGTTTAAACAATTAACTTCAGTAATTACGGATTTGAATGTCGAGGGAATCATTAGAGATATGTCTACATTTTAATGAAATGTGCTAACGAGGAGGATTTATGCAAGCAGATTATATTCAAGATATAGTAGGGAAGTTTGAAGAATTACCTTATGAGTGTATATTGTTTGACGGAGTATGGGGGATTGGTAAGACTTATGCAATTAACGAAGCTCTGAAAGAAAAAGAAAATGTATGCAGAATATCACTGTTTGGTTTACAGAATAGCCAGCAGATTTATCACGAAGTATTGTTTCAATCCACGCTTAAAAATAGCAAGGCAGGAAAAGTAGGTGAATTTGC
Organism: Lachnospiraceae bacterium; assembly: GCA_017625335.1. Lineage (GTDB taxonomy): Bacteria > Bacillota > Clostridia > Lachnospirales > Lachnospiraceae > Coprococcus_C. The sequence continues at coordinate 3,949 of JAGALE010000220.1, read as the reverse complement.
ATCTGATGTATTGTCTGGAATATCATCTATATGGGAAAGTGCTGCTCAAGCAAAGGATGTAATACAAAATGTTGCTAGAGAAAAAGAACTGTTTTTGTTATTGTCAAAGTCATTTAAAACTTTACATATAATTGTGATTGATGATTTAGAGCGAATAAGTGATATTATCAAAATGGAAGAGGTATTGGGTATTGTTGAGGAGCTTAAGAGATGCAGTTATGTAAAAGTGATTTTGGTTGCTAATACAAAGGAACTAAAAGGTGATAATGAAGATGTGTTCAAGAAATATAATGAAAAAGTAATTGATAGGGTATATCATATCACAGAAAGGCCCCAAAAGATAAATTGGGGAGATATAGGTATTCACGCAGGGTTTATGCAAGAGTTTTTGATGGCTCATAAAGTGAAAAATCTTCGGACATTACAGAAAGCACAGAAATTCTATGATGATGTGAAACTCTATTGTGGTGGTATTGATAATGAGCAGTTTCTTGATGAGATTAGATTGATATGTTTTGCGATTGTAGTGGAGATTACAGATGCATTATATTACAGGGAATTAAGTGAAGAAGAATTAAAGAGGGATGGAGGAACTGTGGCAGTATTGCGAAATAATTTAGAACATAGGATTTTAAATTATTTGGGGAGTATAAAATGCAGAAGAAATTTAGTAGTGATGCTGTTGAAATATTATGAAGAAGCATGTGGGCTTACGAGTGCGGATATGCAAATTGAATATGACATATTTATACAAGCAGGTAAAAAACCTAACTTCTATAAAAACGATGCAGAAATAAAGCAGATATTACCTGGATTAATTGCTAAAATGAATATTGCAGAGAGTTTGGGGGAGTTAAATAGATTAGCAGATGAAATTGTTATCTGGAATGACATTTTAGAAGAGGACAGTTCGGAGATATTGAAAAAATATAAAGATAAGTTGCATACTATGTTGTGGAATGTTGTAATGGACGGTCATGAAGAAATCTTGGGGTATAGCTATGATATGTGGCATACATCTTCAGAAAAGGTAAAGCAAGTATATGTAAAAGAGAGAGAGTTAATTAGAAAATTGCTGATAAAGGAATATGTGGAGTATTTGAGCAAGACTACTAAGGGAGAGAAGGCATTTCAATATTCATATAAACTTAGAGAGTATTTTAACAATACATATTATAGAACTATCATAAGAGAATTAGCAGTGGATTTGTATAATAGAAAATCATTCCCTGTTGATGATATAGATGTTAGGCAATATGACACCTGTTATAACATTATGTATGTTTTGTATCATTGTGATGAAGAAAAGTTTTTGGCGTATTGTGAAGAGTTATCTGAAAAGTGTGATAAAATGTCTGCTTATAGGTTGGAAACTCGGATGCAAGATGTTATAAAGGGGTACTAACTGTCAACAGATTGGAGATAGTTAGAAGCTCTGAATGGGGGAATGAATGTATAAGAAGTATAATGTTATAACAAAGCTGGTGGAGAAAGTAAATAGAATGCTTTGAAAAGGGAAACAGAGAGATTTGTAGGTAAGAGGTGGTTAAACAGACTAAAAGAAAGAGTGGGGGTGGACGTTCCGGAGTGAGAGACTACTGTTAAAGATTTTTTTTAATGGGTGTGATGTTTACTGTAATCTGTGAATGGTTAGTTTCTGTTTTTATAAGCCTTATCCTTTTTTGATTAAAAATATTGGATGATATTATTATAGATAGGTTTTTAGTCAAAGTTTGGAGAGGTAAAAATGCCAGTTATGGTTGATTTTACCAGGGTTTGGAGAGTTTTAGGTGTGGACAAGTGGGTGTCTTTTTTGATTACGAGTGGGAATTGGCGTGGTATAATGGATGCAATTCCACAAACATACAAAGGAGAAAGCAATAATGAATATACTAATGATTGGGAATGGTTTTGATTTGGAACATGGTTTGCCGACTAAATATACGGATTTTTTAAAGTTTGTAAAAGATTTTAAAATTGCATTTGCATGTGCAAATGATGTTCCCCAAAGATTAGGAGAGATAAAGGATGAGTATTTAAGATTTATTTTTGAAAATGCTGAGTATGAAAATAGAATAAATGCTTTACACATATTTACGGATAAAAATTTATGGATTGAGTATTTCAATAAAGTTCAAAAGAAACATTTAGCAAATAAACAAAATTGGATTGATTTTGAAAGTGAAATATCATCAGTAATTCAAGATATGGATATGTTGATAAAGTATTATGAAATGGTTCAAACTGGTGACGATAAAAATGATAAGATAGAAAATTATTATACAGAAAGACTTTGTGATATTATAAACATTTATCAGTTGAATGCAGATGTGATTAGGACGAATATTCCTCAGTTACTAAATGATTTGAATAGACTGATAAGTGCATTAGAAGTATATATTTGGGATTATGTTGGTAATAGAGAAATAGAATATTATAATCCAGATATTGAACAAATAAATCCTGACAAAGTATTTAGTTTTAATTATTCTGATACCTACAAAAAAATGTATGCGTATTCTAAAAAAGGAGTTGACTATTCCTTTGCGCATGGTACAGCGGTAAATAATATAGCTGGACTTGCTGGAATAAAGAGGGCCAGTGAGGAGTTGCAAAAACTTTATGTGAAGGTAAGTTTAGAAAAAAATAATATGGTATTGGGAATTGATGAATATCTTCCGAAAGAGAGTAGAAATAAAGAATTAGATTTTATTGCGTTTAAGAAGTATTACCAGAGGATATACAAACAGACAGGAAATGAATATAAAAATTGGTTAAAGCAAATTGATGAAAATGCAAAAAAGGGAAGGCATGAGGAGAATACATTATATGTTTTTGGACACTCGTTGGATGTAACAGATGGAGATGTTTTGCGAGAATTTATTAACAATGAAAATCTTAAAACAGTAGTATTTTACAGAAATAAAGAACAGTTAGGACAGCAAATTGCTAATCTTGTAAAAATAATTGAAAGTGATAATATGATTGAAAAAGTGTATGGGGGTAATCCGACTATAAAATTTGTGAAACAAAGTGAAAGAAAGCTCATTGCGGGAAGTCCTTTTGAAATTACATCAGATATAATGCGTCTAAAGACTATTTGCGAATGGAATACTATTGATGCAAGGAGTTTGCTAGCGAAGATACGGAATAAGATTAAAAATAAAGAGTTAAAGTATTTTTATTCTCAAAAATCTGTAATTACGCTATTCGATGTATTGCAAAAAAATGGCTTAGCTGAATTATATAGAAGACAGCTATTGCAGATAGCGTATGAGTTAATGAGACATGATGGATTACAAGAACCTGAGCAATTTGATGCAGAAGAATGGGGATATTGTGATTATGATAATTCTTTTGGGTGTGACCCACTTACTCAGAAATTTGTCAATACAGTAAATCTTTATAATATCAATTATTTTGTACCAGAAGAAAAAGATATACAGGGATTTGATGAAGAATTAGAATTGTATCAGAAACTGATTGAAAGTAAAGAAGAAATTGATAAAGCACAATATATAGAAATTATAACTAGCATTTTTTATATGTTTTATGACAAATATGCTAATTTGGAAAGTATGTGGAGTCTGTTAGTAAGAATATCAAGAGGACCAGGGGAAAAAGTAGCAAAGAGTGCATTAAAAGAATTAATAAAAACAACAGAGGATGAATTAGATATTGTTCACTACAATCATTTATTATCAGAAATTGAGATGAATGAGTATTTTACAATGAAGGCAGAGGAATTTGAACAAAATGCTATTATTGAAGAATAGAGTATGTGGTGTAAACCGTATTAAAAAAATGCCTTTACAAAGGATATTAAGCCCGATATAATACCCTTACAAGGTCATATTTCTCTATGTACAAAGGCACACCCAATTATCCCCAAAGGGCAAGAATTGGCAGCCTGAGAAGAGAATATCGAGATAAGCAAGAATAGACCTTG
>JAGALE010000021.1 GCA_017625335.1 Lachnospiraceae bacterium | reverse complement strand
TCTTGATAAATATTTAGAGGATGGAGAGCTTGATGACTCAGTAATTAGAGAGCTTATTAGTCATAGATTGATATTTCCATGCTATTTTGGCTCTGCTCTTAAATTAGATGGAATTGATATGCTATTAGACGGATTAGATAAATATACTTTAGATTTATATAATGGCTTGGAGCATAAGGAATTAGGTGGAAGAGTTTATAAGATAACTAGAGATAATAAGGATGAAAGACTTGTACATCTTAAGCTTACAAGTGGCGTGTTAAAGGTCAGAGACAAAATTAATGATGAGAAGATTAATCAGATAAGAATATATAATGGCGATAAATTCGAGACAGTTAATGAGGTATATCCTGGTGATATATGCTCCATAACAGGGGTTGATTCTATATCTGCCGGCCAGGGTATTGGAATAAATAAAGAGGATACTATGCCATTACTTGAACCGGTTATAAGCTACCAGATTATTATGCCCCCTGGGGTAAGCTCAAGACAGATGTATCCAAAATTAAAACAGCTGGAAGAGGAATTACCTGAGCTATCTATGCTTTGGGATGAGGATAAGGAAGAAATCAAGGTTAAGCTTATGGGTCAGGTTCAGATTGAAGTCCTAAGTGGAATAATTAAGAAAAGATATGGTTTTATTCCTGAATTTGGTCTTGGTTCTATTACTTATAAAGAGACTGTTGGTAGTAAAGCAATTGGAGTAGGACATTTTGAACCATTGAGGCATTATGCTGAAGTGCATCTTATGCTTGAGCCGGGAGAAAGAGGTTCGGGTATAACTATTGATAGTCAGCTTAGTGAGGATATATTAGACAAAAACTGGCAACGATTAATTAAGACTCATGTTTTAGAGCGAACTCATAGAGGTGTTTTAACTGGAGGAGCATTAACAGACGTTAAGGTAACTTTAATTAATGGTAAGGCACATCTTAAGCATACGGAGGGTGGAGACTTTAGACAGGCAACCTACAGAGCTATTAGGAATGGTCTAATGTATTCTGATAATATAATACTTGAACCATATTATAATTTTGAACTAATTGTTCCAAATGATATGGTTGGTAAAGCTATGCTTGATATTGAGAATATGTATGGAACTATGAATCCGCCTGAGTTAAAAGGTGATATAGCTTTTATTACAGGCAGATGTCCTGTAAAAACTATGAGAGATTATCAGGTTAATGTTAATGCATATACAAAGGGAAGAGGAAGCTTATCTGTAACCTTAGCAGGGTATGATGTATGTCATAATCAGGAGCAGGTTATTAAAGAAATAGGTTATAATCCTGATGACGATGTTAGAAATCCATCTTCATCAGTATTTTGTGCCCATGGTGCGGGATTTGTTGTACCTTGGCATGAGGTTAGGGATTATATGCATTTGTCATTTCAAAAAGAGAGTGAGGAGACACTGCTTCAGGTTAATGCTATAAGAACTGAAAGCTTTGATTATTCCATAGGTACAGATGAAATTGATGCCATATTAGGGAAAACCTATAATGCTAATATCAAAACCGGAAAGCATGGCTATAAAAAGAAAAGAGAAGCAGACTATTTTGACTACAGTAGACATAGAGTATCTCCAAAACCAAAGGAAAAGGTATATATTGTTGATGGATATAATGTGATATTTGCCTGGAATGAGTTAAAAGAGCTGTCACAGAATAATATTGATTCTGCCAAGGATAAGCTTATTGCTGTATTATCAGAGTTTAAGGCTATAGTTGATAAGAGAGTAATACTAGTATTTGATGGGTATAAGGTTAAGGGTAACCTAGGTAGCGAAGATATAATACAGGATATTTCTGTGATTCATACTAGAGAGAATGAAACTGCAGATGCATATATTGAAAGATTTGCCAATTCAAATAAGGATAAGCTTAGTATTACGGTAGTAACCTCTGACAGTCTTATCAGACAAATTGCTATGGGTAGTAATTGTATGGTTATAAGCTCCCAAGACTTTGAAAAGGAAGTTGAGAAGGAAAAACAGGCTTTAAGAGATACATATAAGTTAGATTAATCGTTGTATTTTTATTCGATTTATGTTAATTTATTAGTATCTATAGTGATTTATATGTTGAATTATGTTTGGATTTTTCGATTAACATATATTGCATAATATTATATTAGGAACGGGGGTCAGATTTATGGATTTCAAGGGTCTATGGACTGTAATCAAGAAAAAGGCAATTCGCCTGTTTAAAAAGGTAAGAAAAGCAATTAAAAGGTATATCAGAAAGCTTGTAAAGCATACTAAGGCTGGAGATTATAGTATTTTGATATACACCTTGTTTGCTGTTTTAGCGCTTGTATTATTCATAGTAATGTTTGCTAATATCTTTTCACTTGGTAGCAAGAAGAAAAATGATTTCAAGATAACAACTACAGAGGTCGCAACTCCACCGGATGCAACTGAGGATCCTCAGATTGCAGCACAGATGCAGATGAAGCAGCAGGCACAGGATATTTATAATCGAAATAAGGATTATTTGTTCTTAGTTGATGAAAGCCATCCTTTGGCGGAGGGCTATAGCTTTGAGCATCATACTCTTAACTGTGGACTTGATATTGATAAGAGAATTTACAATGATTTTTCAGAGATGCTTAATGCATGTAACATGGCTGGTTATGAGTATAATATTATTAATGCCTACATAGATGAGGCTACTCAGACAACTCTTTACAATGATGCAGTTGCTCATTATGTGGATCAGGGCTTACTTGAAGAAGAAGCTCAGGCTCAGGTTGGTAAGTCAGTTGACAGACCGGGCTGTAGTGAGCATGAAACAGGCTTAGCTATTGATCTTACTGATGTAGAAGTATTAGGAGAAGAGGACTTTAAGTCAACGAGAGGAACTGACCAATGGCTGATGAATAATTGTCACAAGTACGGATTTATTAACAGATATCCTGCTAATAAGGTTAGTGTTACTGGCGTAAGTGACGAGCAGTGGCAGTACAGATACGTTGGAAGAGAAGCAGCAGAATTCATGGTTGCTAATAATCTTTCTCTGGAGGAGTTTTTACAGCTTGTTCAGTAGATTAATATAAGGTTGGTTTTATTATGACACCGAGAGAAGAAAAACAGAGATTAAGAAAAAAGAAAAAAGCTATTAGAAAAGCCCTGCATATCCTTAATATTGCCTTGTTTGTTTTGGTAATTATTTTAACCTTAGTTGGTGTATTCCATATGTTTACACCTAAGAAATCCTTTAGAAATAAGGGTGTTGAAGCCTTTAATAAGGGTGAATATGAGGAAGCCATAGAACATTTTGATAAGGCATTAGGTTATAACCAATGGTTTTCGGATAAGCTTAATGTTGATATATGCTATTATAAAGCAGATGCATATCTTAGACTTGAGATGCATCAGGAAGCATATAATACCTATCAATTTATTTTAGATGAGTATTCTGATTCTCACTATAACAAGGAGGATATTGAGTATCTTATGACTATTACAGATGCTCTTATGAGATTTACAAAGGGTGAGTATTTTGGTTCTCATGGAGTGTTTGTTGAGGCTGTTGACAAGGGGTATACTGAGCTAGCTGTTTATGCTGCTATTTGCTATCAGCATCTTGATGAATATGACAAGATGAAGGAATATTTTGATATTTATAGTAGAGAGGTTGGCATGGATGCTTACCTTTGTTATAAGTTTGCTCAGTATTATATTAAGCAGGAGGATTATAATACAGGTATAGCCTATGTTAATCAGGGCTTAGCTCAAGAGGATAAAACCTATGAGAAGCAGCTTAGATATACACAGATTGTATGCTATGAAAAGCTAGGACAGTTTAATGAGGCTTATGCGCTTGCTAAGGAATATAAGGATTTA
>JAGALE010000020.1 GCA_017625335.1 Lachnospiraceae bacterium | reverse complement strand
GTACAACTCTACCTCCAATAGATAATTCCTCTCTTATATAGTCATCATCTCTATTGCATGCTATTTTCATTGTAGTTGCCATATCAGGAATTTCAACGCCCATCTTATAAAATGCTTTTGCTATATTTTCAATTAATACTGCATTATCACCATCATCTGTTGTTAACGCTGCTCCTCGTACATATGTACCATCTGGTACACTGCTTGACTTAATAGCAATGTCTCCAGGATTTACTAAAGGTCTTGTCCATTTCTTTAAATCAAGTGTATCTATAATATCTTCGTTTGAAGCTCTTACAGCTGCTGTGTACTGCAACATGCTACGGTTAGTTCTGTCAACTATTCCTGTGGCACGATGTGGTACAAAAAGTAACCTTATTCCTTGAGAAGGTAATTGTGAAATTAATACCTGTAATCTTCTGTCTAGCTCTTTATATTCGTCTCCTAAATCGTTACGCACAGTAATGTATTCATCTATTACAATGTATAATACTGGAAGATTGATTCCTTTATTTCTCAATGCCCATATATCATCAACTCTATGGTCTTTAAATAATTTTTTACGTCTTGGTGCCTCATTTTCAATAATATCATCTAATATCTGAATGATTCTTTTATTGTCATGTAACCCGCATACATGGGGCATCAATGCCATTGTTTTGAATAAATTTGATTCTTTAGGGTCAATAATAATAAATTGAACATCATCTGGTGTATTGAACATCATCAAACTAATGAGTATACTAAGCACATACCATGACTTACCACTTCTTGGCTTGCCTGCGATTAACATTGTGTCGTATGATTTCGCGTCAGCAATGAGTACATTACCTAATTCATCAATACCCTGAATAATTGGAAGCTTATTCTTTTTATTCATATAGAAGTCTTTAACATACTGCTGCTTAAACACATCTCCAAATGTGACAACCGCAGTTGCTCCCTTAGTAACTACTATCTTATAATTATCTCCTTCTATTGTCACAGTAGCGTTTACTGAAGTATCTGTACTACTTTCTCTCATGTATCTTTCAACTTCTCTAGCTATATCATCTAGTTTATTACATTTATTAATTCGCCTCATTATGATAGTAAAACTAAAGAAACTGTCCTCTATGGATAATACTTCACTATCCACTTCTTCCATTGTAGTACCAGTTACACGTGCTAATGCTTTCAACATACATATTCTTATGTTTATATATGTATTATCTGACTCAGCTAGTTTTTTACACTTAGCAAAACCAGGTGTATTTAAAGGTAATAATGGTAAAAATGTATTAACTAGTGTTTCTCTGTTAATTAATTGATTTTCTCTTATATTGTCAAGTGCTTCCTCGTAATTTATCGGAGGTAAATCCTCATCTTTAGGTATAAATAAATCCTCTTCATCATCCCCATCATTTTTATTATCTGTACTGAACATATCATCCCCATCCTCATCTTCAGGAAATAGAGAATCTAATAAGTCATCGTCGTCAAATAAATCATCTAGCTGTGCTCCTATACTGTCATTTACCATGTCTGTAGCATCACTAAAACTTGCTAATGATGATGCATCTTCTAAGCTGTCTATATTGTTATCTGATGTAGCTTCATTTGAATGAACTAATGCAATCATAGCTATTCCCATTGCTATTAGTCCAAATGCTGTTACTAGCAGACCTGATAGTAATATTTGTAATGGCCAGTTGGTAAATTTTAACATACGGAAATCTATTATGCTCCCCACTATTCCTACACCTACTGATACTCCTGCTATCACAGCCCCTATCTTAATTAGACTTGCACTTAAATATCCTAAATCATCAGCATTTCTAGTTTTAATACTCTTAATCAAGTCCATTATTATATGCCATAATGATTTAGCAGCATCAACAGAGTCCTCATAAAATTGGTCCATTGTATCTTTTTGGTTTTGCTGACCCTGTGTTTGGTTATTCTGCATACCAAATGGTCCAACATTATTTTGATTAAATGGACTTAATGTACTTTCTTGACCGAATCCACCAAATGATTGTGTCTGTCCAAACCCACCAAAAGAGTTTTGACCAAACCCATTTCCGGAGTTAGATAAGCTTCCAGTTGAATTTGAATCGTTTCCAAAACTAAATGGATCTGATCCAAACCCTGAGTCATCGTCAGAACCAAATCCACCAAAGTCACCAAAATCCAAGTTATCAAAGTTGTCGTCTCCTCCCATACCATCAAACTCAGACTCAAACTCAGGAGGGTTATCTCTATTGTTCAAACTATTTCTATCAGCATCAGATATGTTATTAAAACTAACTCCCATATTACCTCCTATTTAACCACCAAACTTTGTAGTATCCCGAACACTACAAATATTGCAATAGCTCCTATTATAAATGGTGTTACTTTATTTATATCTTCTTCTTTGAAATCATCTTTAAATGATTTAACATATACAGCTGCTACTATTCCTATTGCTATTAATGTACTCATTTCTTATCTCCATTTTCAACATCTACACCAGTTCTGAATAGCTGTGAATTTAACAGCGAATCTGGTAACATTCCTATTGCTATTAATGTACTCATTTCTTATCTCCATTTTCAACATCTACACCAGTTCTGAATAGCTGTGAATTTAACAGCGAATCTGGTAACATTGCTTTTGCTATTGCTTTTTTACCATTATCCAATACAATACAAAATGCTTTATTATATCTATTTGCACTTTTATTAACTTTAGTGGATGCTTTAGCTATCCTGTCTAAGGCTGCTTCACACTCTTGAAGTTCAAATGTTTTACAAAATGATTTTCTAGTTGCTTTATCTGCAATTTTACCAATTACATAGTTTTGAATATTTTGTCTTAATGTAGTAGTAAATGGATTATTTTCATCTAACATTGTCTTTAGATCATTTGTTATAATGAAATTGACATCACCACGTTTACGTCCACCTGTAATTGTATTTATAATAGTTTCAGCCGAACCCTTTGCAGTTCCCCAACGCTGAAACTCCTCCCATACCTTAACATTAAAACAATGTCTAACATATTTACAATAGTTAGATATCTGAATATTCACATAAGCTACAGATAGCTGTTTAAGTGCTAGTATAACTGGATCTGCAATACTACCAGTAGCTCCTTTCATACCAAATGAAAATACTATAAACCTTGCCTTATATAGCTCATTTGCTGAAACCGGATTTCTGAATGTACCGGCTTTTGAAGCTCCTTCCTCAAAGTAAACACTAGCTGCATCCATCATATGAATAGCCGCTTTATGCTTCTGATTATCATCTGTCTCATCAACTAATTCCTTTGATTCAACAATCATTTTAATTTCGTCATATACCATTGATAGTCTTAATTGTTTTGAACGGTACCATGTATTTTTATCATCTGTTACACCAGCTGAATCATACATTCTTGATATAGCTAAAGAAAGTACCTTTTCTTCTTGTTGTGTAAACACACCATCTAATCCGTGTATTATTACTCTAAATATAGCTAATATAAAGTTAATTGCATTTTCTTTTAATTCATTATCTACCTTAGGATCTCCAGTTAAATCAGGTATTTCACAAGGGTCAAAGTAAACTGTGTCCCCTTTCCCCATTGATACTATCTTAACATCATCTGGATTTCCTGCTCTTATATAGTTAGCTAAATTATCATATTCATCACCCTCATAATCCATTATGACTACTACAAATCCAAGTGCAAATAACCAAGTAAGCAATGTCTTTACCCAAAGTGATTTACCACCACCTGTCTCAGCTGAGATTAGCCAATTTTCAGCTGCATCTGGGTCTTCTTTAAATTGTCTCATTACAGGACTCATTGATAAAACATCAATACCTAATGGTGCTCCTGTATTACCAACACGACCTTGTCTGTAACTATTAAAGTTTGCCAGTAAATCATCTGTAAGTACCCTTTTAACTACTCTTCTGTCTAGTTCTCTTGTTTCTTGCATGCTAAATGGATCAAGAAACTTACCCCAGTCAATCATATTAACACTTAGCTCATCCACCCTCAAATCAGACTGTGTACTTATATCCTTAAGTGTCTTGATAGATTCTATCATATTTAATATACTTTCATCATCACGTCTAGCTGTTATCTCTATAAGAAAGTGCACTAACATTAGTGACCTTTTGTGTTCTAATTCTGCTTCATTTAAATATTTGGTAGATAGATAAATTCTATTAGCTCGTTTAGCACTATCATTTTGACTTCTATAATCAAATACATCTATTGCTCCAGTATTTTCATTTGTATATCTTCTCCAAATATTAAGTCTATTTCTCATTTCTGGAGATTCCCAATTAATTTTATAAGGTGTTGCATATGTATAAAAATTAATTTTAACTCCAGGTCTTATACATTTATTTCTAATGTTGTCAAATAATCTTTCCTGTAAAAAGTCAGGAAAACCGTTGATTAAATAATATTTTGTTATATGTGTTTCTGATGCTATGTTACTGTACCCTATAGCTAATTGGCTATTATTCAGCCTTTGTGTAGGCTGAATAATAGCTTTTCCTGCTATTAAATTTGCAATTAACATATCATACATGGCTAGTTTGTCCTTAAACTTAGCCTTCTTACTATTCTCTTGTTTATTAACATTATTTTTTCTAGCCATCTATATATTCCTCATTGCTTTTTAAATTATTTTCTAGCTAATACCTGATTTAATCTTATCTCATCAAATAATTTATTTATCAAACCTTCACCATCTGGTGTTTTTAATTTATTATATGATGTCATCTTTCTAGCTGGAGTAGTTCCTGGAACACTATAATCAGGTATTCTAGCTAGTTTAAAAGGTGTATCTATATTTACTTCTGGTCTTGTAAATATTCTCTGTGTTGAATTAATCTTTAATAATTCCTTTGAATTCTGTAAGTCAGATAAAGAATTCATTACATGAAATTTATATACGTTGTTTCCTGATACTATATCAGTTTGTTTATACATTCTATCATACACTATTACTACATCATAAGCAGGCTCATGCTGTAGTATGTCTGTTAATATTATAGGATTAGGCTCAGTAGCAACAAATCTAGCTAACTTAGATACGCAGTTATCCTTATTATTAACATAATATTCGCTATTTGCTATTATTAAATCTTTATAGCAGTTAAATATTTCTGTATTAGAATCATATATAATTGTCTTAACTTTTCTTGTATTGTTATTTGCATCTTTCTTAATTCTTATTAACTCTGGTAATATCTTAATAAACGTATTCATATAAGGTATATAGGATACTTCCTTAAAATATAATATTACTTGAGCTTTACAATTTATTAATGATGTTTTAATTTCATTATATGATTTAATAGTTGTAGTTGATGTACTTGCTTCTTCAAACTCTTTAGCCTGAGCTCTTAGAGTGTCAATTTCCTTTTTATTGTCGTTTAAAGTTTGATTAAGCACGAATTTTTCATCCCTTAATTTATTACATCTTTCTCTGAATTCTGCTACCTTCTCCTCTAAGGATGTAACCTCAGATTTAAGAGAGGTTAATTTATTTACTAGTTCTTTGCTATTTGCTAATTCTGCCTGCTTTTTCAAATAATCAATGGTAGTTACCATGTTTTCAAGACTAGGCATATGCTGAGATAAAAATGTCTTAAACCCATCTGGATTGTTCTCGTTTACAAGTGATTCTATCCCTATTATAAGTGTATCTAGCTCACTTATATTAACAGCTTTACTATCTACAAATGACTCAACCTCATCATAAGATGGCTCTCTATTTAGAAGTCTCTCCATGTATGATGCTGTTAATATATCCATAGATTGAATCATATAAATATCATATGCATTATAACAAATTAATAATGATGCTAATGGGAAGAATGATGTACACTTACCTCCGATATCAATAAGTACCACCCTTAAACCTCTTGCTAAAATTTCCTTTAACCTTATGTAATACAAAGCTAATTTATCATTTAGTTCTTCATCAGCAATGACTACCAGTACATCACCAGGTATTTTTAAGTCAGTTGACTCTATATCAACTGACTTAAAACCAGGCATTTTTGAATTTACTATGTATTTTTCCATAACAATTCCACCTTATTTAATCTTATTTTAAGCATTTAATACAATGCTCTTAATTAAATCTATAAATATCTGCTGACCTTTTTTAACATCTGAAAAATGTTTTCTTGAGTACCATCCTGCTTCAAATTCAGGATCCTCATTGACTACGCCAGCTATATGCATGTCTTTAAAATAAAATTCAGGTTCTTCACCTATTAATTCTGCAACTTTATGGTCCATTTCTTTAGGTACGTTTCTAATATTTCTAATCTTTTTACCAAAGAATTTATTAGCTCCTGTATATCTATTAAACAATATTTGAGCCCTATTAAACATAGCATCCTGTATTTCATCTGACTGTATATTACACATATTAATCATTGTCTTGGTAACACCCCAGTTACTAGCATCTACTGTTAGTACAATGTTATCACACATATGTATAACCTCTGAGAAAAAGTCTGTTGCATATTTAAATGGTATATCATATATTACAAAGTTATGTCCATTTTTAGCTGCACTTGTAAATCTCATTAGCTTTTGCTTATGTATAAGCTTGTCAGGCTCAGCTAAATCTCCTCCTATACCCATGGATAATAAATGAAATCCTTGTCTAACAATTGCCATATGAGCATTCATACCTGTGCTACTATTTACAGCTGCTATTAAATTGGATCCATCTGCATCCATACTATCATAGTTGTCTTTGGATATATATGACTGAGTTCTTCCCATTGTATCCATATCCACTAGTAATACAGAATATCCTAAATTACAAAGTGTATTTGCTAAGTTAAATGCTATTGTAGATGTACCACATCCACCACATCCAGTCACAACTATAGAATTTCCTCTAGATGCAAATGCCTGTAAAGCTGCTTTAACCTGGGCGTCTGACATATTTACGCGATCTACTTCTCTATTATTTCCATAATCACTATTGGTATCTGGTTCAACTCCGTATCCTGCACCCTGATTATATGGGTCATTGTTGCCTGCATTAACTCCATATGGATCTGTTCCATATGGATCATTGCCATATGGATCATTGCCATATGGGTCATTTCCATATGGATCATTGCCATATGGATCATTTCCATATGTATCATTACCATATTGATTATCATTATATGGATTATTGTTGTTTTCCTTGTAGTATGAATCACCTGTATATGGCATATCAAATACTTGCTCTGGTTCATCTTGATGAATATCAAACTCTTCTCTAGGATATTCTTCAGCTATATCATGTCCTTGATAATTTGCTCTTGCATCTTTACCTAATTTAAACATTCCTTCTTCTCCTGTATTGTCTTGTTCTATTGAATCATTTTGACCTGTATCCCAATTTTGTTCGGTTGATTGATCATTGTCATATAAATTTCCTTCATAGAAGCCAGGGTCATCTGTAAAGCCAGGGTCATCTGTAAAGCCAGGGTCATCTGTAAAGCCAGGGTCATCTGTAAAGCCAGGGTCATCTGTAAAGCCAGGGTCATCTGTAAAGCCAGGGTCATCTGTAAAGCCAGGGTCATATCCTTCACCATATCCATCCCCTAATCCTGTGCCATCCCAATTAGGTATGTTACCACTTGGACTCTGTACCTCTTGTGCATATTCATCTGGATAGTACTCTCCAGTATCTCCTACGTCATAACCAGAACCGTACTCTGTCTCAGCTCCATATCCTGGATCTGATTCTATTGTATATAATAGCTCTGGAGGAAAATCATTCAAGTCACAATTAATTAGAGATGTAAAGAATGATGTTTTATATTTAGGAGCTTTAACTACTACTGCACTGTATGCTTGAATTTCGAAAATTTCCTCATATGCCATTGCACCCTGTTCAGTTGTTTGAGCTAGAAAAACAAATGACATTCCATTTGTTAATCT
The DNA here is from genome assembly GCA_017625335.1 of Lachnospiraceae bacterium. GTDB lineage: Bacteria > Bacillota > Clostridia > Lachnospirales > Lachnospiraceae > Coprococcus_C. The sequence goes on along the minus strand of JAGALE010000020.1, from coordinate 4,558 downwards.
ATTACTACAATTAGTAGCGAACTGATTTATTTTTCTTCTCCAAGACATCTCATCTGTATCTTGATTATCAGCCGTCCAACTCTGCTCAATAATAATAGCTCTGTCAAAATAATCTCCTCGGGCATAAATACTTTCAATATCCTCTATAAAAGGCACAACTATAAACTCAACACCTGTTGAAACAAACTTCTTTTCAATGCCCTTGATGATATTATTTGTATGAATACCTCCTGATATTAATACTCTCATCTGTTAGTCTCCTTTATTATTTATATTTATATTTATAAATCTAGATATTCATCGTCACTATGATTATCTATATTTAATCTCTGTCTATTGTTTTGATTTGGAATATTTTGTCTATTAATAGATTGCCTATTCATATTATTATTAGTTCTTCTAGTATTATTAACGTTTTTGTTGTTTCTAACAGGTTGTCTAGGTACTCTACCTTGACTACTACCAAATCCTTCTGAAATTGAATTAAAATTAACACCCAAATCTTTTTTATTTTCTTCTATATACACTGCTTTTTTAATGGACAAATTATCAGAAGATTCTGTACCATTTAGTATATCACTAGTTATTTTGTTGATTTTATATAATTCCTTTTTACCAATTTTCTGAGACTTACCATCAGTAAATACTATTTCTGATAATGTAAAAGGTATTTTTATATTTACACCTATATTTTTAGACATTATCATTGTAGCTTCTGTAGCATCAAAGTATGTTACGCTATGCTTCTCTTTAACAAGATTAATTATATCTTTTTGATCTAAAAAACCATATCCTATATATGCACCATCCAATAATTTATATGCACAATCTATTACATCAGATAGTATCATATCAAACTTTGACATATCATGTGTATAAACTAGTATGTAATCTGACTCATAAAGAGTTCTTCTTGTAATATTTTTAATGTATCCAAATTGTTCCTCAATAATATTACATACATTCTTATTTGAATCCATTGTTACTACTTTGCTTAGTTCCTTTAATCTAGGGTCATTCTCAGCTAATTCCATAAGATTCATTTGGACGAAACTATATTTCATTGTTATGAGCTCTCTATAAAATTCTGATATTGCATCATAATGACATTCTTTAAATTCTTCTGCTTTACCTGTGACTGTATCTCTATCAAGTCTAAGTATTACACCTATTCTAGCATCTGTAAAAGTCATAATAGCACCTTCAGGAGTATTATCTATAGAGGATATATTCCAGAATTCAGCAGGAGTTGTAACTTGGCTTTCCTGCATCTTTAAATACATTCTGTAATAAAATTTTTCCTCAAAAATTATATACCTAGTTAACTGCACTGATACAACTAACCATATTGAATACACCAGTAGATAACCCAATATACTTGTATTATCTAATAGTAAAAACCATAAAAATATGGCTGACCCAAGTATACATGCAAGTGTAATCCATTTTTTAGATGTCATAAATCTAGTTTCTATATAACTACCCTGTACATTCATTGGCATGAATTGATATCCGTTTTTATCTAGTAGTCTTCTATTTGTATTAGCCATATAAGTTCTCCTTTAATTATTGTAATATGGGAGATCTACTCTCCCATATTACGTCCCTTTTCAATTTCTCTATCAAATTTAGAGCTATCGTTGTTACTAGATATACTATCATTATATATGGTTGCTCTACCATAATCCTCTATATAGCTAGCTGCTTCGTCTTCATCCTTTATTTTAACCTCTTGATTTGTAGTTCTATTTTCTGCTATAGCTACATCTTGTATATTATTAGCACTGTTACCTGTACCCTTAAGATTTGTATTACCTGTTACTCCACTATCATCAGTATTAAAGAATGTAGTTATATTGTTCATTACATTTCCAACTGCACCTGATACTTTATTTGTAACTGTACCTGCTACAGCTGACATAACTTCTATTCCCATGTCTTTGAAGTTTAAGAAACAGAATTTAAATATATGTATCATATATACTAAATATAGTATAGAAGCTACTATTATGAGTATGAAACACCACAAAGGATTTCCAGCATTAACTTGAACTGAACTTACAGTTAGTACAGAATCTGTAGCTGTTACACCCATCAGTAATTTAAAGAACATATAATAAACTATTGTTCCCGCTAAAAATGCTAAATTTATTATTAGCTGTGCGCATGCCTTCTTTGTTTTATATTGATTACTTGATAACATTGAATAAAACATTGATACTATACCTATATATAATATCGCTGCCATTAATACTCTTCTTCCAAGAGGTATTATATAACTACATAGTCCGGCTGCTATCCAAAGTAGTATTGCTGAAAATAAGTCCATGTTACTAATTACATTTAACATTGTATCACTATGAATATAACCTGTATTCTTAGTTATGTTCAATAGCAACATCCTCATCACAGAATCAAATGATAATGCACGTAAGTCTAAGCTACTAGGATACATTGCATATGTACCACTTATTATTCCTGTAGGAGATAGTTCAGAGTTAAATTCTAATACTGCTTCTGTTGCCATCTGTCTAATTAATACTTCACGTGTCATGCCACTTGTATTAGCATAATTAAGAAGCATTGTCCATCTTCTTGCTACGTTTTTATTAATCTCCACACATTTTAACTCTACAAGATTTAAGTCTCCCTCTTTTAATCCCATGTCATTCATCTGTGCTTCACTAAATACCATAGGTCTTTCATCAGGATATGTGAACTCTAATGTAGGATTAGGTATAACATAAGAGTTACCATCTTTATCTTTGACTGTCTCTGCATCCCCGTATGAAGGATTTTCAATTATTTTAGTTACCCAATTACTCCTGAAAATCCAAGATGCATCTGTTCCCTCATATAGTGGATAATTATCACTTATCTTAATACCTTCCAAAGTTCCACCATGACCATCATCTCCACCAGCCAGTAATTGCATTTGATACATGTAAGGTAAACAGTTTGTAAATAAATCTTCTAAATCCAATATATCCTTGATATGCCCTGTTTCATCTGCATACATGAAATTTTTTCTTACTTCTTCACCATTGTCATTAACTACATAATCACCCTGAATCTTACCTATTATTGATGCCATTGTCAATGGATTATCTACAGAATCAGCTGCACCAAATGTATCCTTGCATACACCATAGAAATAATGATAAGGTGTCTCTGTTGTCCATAAGTATCCAAAAGATTGTTTAACTGTAGTTCTATCAGTTCTATCATATGTAGATGCTTCAGATTCTATTGTCTTAACCAAACTTTGCATTGTATTTGTTATAGATGGATTTATCTGCATAACCCATTCTGAGTATCCATCTAAACTTGATAATTTTTCATATCCACCTTGAGTATCTACATATTCAGATAATGAATTAACAGATATACCAGCATTAGCTAATAAATACATATATGTATGCTCTACTTCAGATGCTGTTAAAGTTGTATATGATTCATTTTTATAGTTAACATCTTCTATATTTCTAGTACTTATATCCTCCCATGTTGAATAGTACATCTTTCTACTGTTTGTATCCTTTAGGTTACTCACAATTGAATCATCAAAACAGAATTGCTGCTCTGATGTTAATGACCTAACTGTTTCAGCGTCATGAGGTTTGTATGCCCAATATAAATTTGATAAGTCATCATACATGTCTCCTAAAGGTATACTTACATAATCAGCCGATCCATCCTCGGCTGTATATTGTCTCATTATCATTGGTAACAACCATCTAGCTGACCTCAAATTTTGTATTTCTGCATAATTACCACTAAGAGTTTGGTTTACTTTGGATGATATATCCCTCTTTAATACTAAGGATCTATCCAAATTAACTGCATTTAATGACTTAACTATTTTATTTACCTGAGATTTTTCATCCTCTGTAAGTCCACTTAGGTATTCACTAGATTCACTAGAAACTACATCAGCTTCAAGCTCAGCATTCTCAATAGATTCTGATAATGCCCAAAATGTCATATTATCACTAAACATTGATTGCATCATTTTATTAGCTAAGTAAGGAACTATATCTCCTGTTGATGGTACTAGCAATAAAGAGTTAATTGCAACTATGAATGATATTAAAAACCATGATAGTTTTTTACCTTTAAGCATTCCTACAACAACTACTATTACAAGTGTTATGACTATAACAGTAGCTATTATATCTACATAATTGTCAATAAATGGTTTTGTAAATGTATTTTCACTTAATGTTTCGATGTTTAGGAATCCCCCAGATGACTTTGTAGTTGTGAGATTGCCAGAATTATAACTTACTGATTCCCCATAAACTACTGTTTGATACTGACTATATAAGAAATCTGCAAGATTATTTTTAACTAAAGTGGTCCTATATTCCCTTCCTTCTGTCGGATGTAGCATTAGATATGTCATATCTAATATTTCTTTTTCTTTTTCTTTTTGTGTTTTTGAGCCCTGTATAACTTCACCTATAGCATCCTCATCTACTGTTACTGTATCATCATATATTTTTTCATTTAACTTACTTGTCGCATCATCTCCAGTACCATCAATACCATACCAGTC
>JAGALE010000219.1 GCA_017625335.1 Lachnospiraceae bacterium | reverse complement strand
TTTATGGCATAATCGTGACGATTGCTAGTTCTGGTAAATGCACCTGCCTTATCTCCAAGATATGGCCTAGCGATAACACGTCCTACCTTCCACTCGTCCTTCATGGTTATATCACGAGCAATTTCACAGCAGCGATAAAGCTCATCTAAACCAAATACCTCTTCATGTCCGCATATCTGAAGGACTGAGTCTGATGATGTGTACACAATCATGGAATCTGTAGCAAGCTGCTCCTCTCCTAGCTCATCAAGAATAGCAGTTCCACTAGCACTCTTATTACCTATAACCTTGTGGCCTGTTCTCTCCTCTAACTCCTTGATTAGCTCAGGTGGAAATCCGGTATCTGTAAAGGTCTTAAATGGCTTAGTAATATGTAAGCCCATCATCTCCCAATGTCCGGTCATAGTATCCTTGCCTAAGCTTTTCTCCTTAAGGGTCATACATCTTCCCATAGGTGCTTCCACAGGCGGAACCTGCTTTAGCTTACATAGATTTGCCATTCCAAGCTTCTGCAGGTTTGGCATATTAAATTCTTCCATACGCTCAGAAATGTGACCTAATGTGTTAGTGCCCTCATCTCCGTATTTTGCTGCATCCGCTGCAGCGCCAATTCCTAGTGAGTCAATGACTACAAGGAATATTCTTTTATATTTTCCCATACATTATCTCCTTATATATAATAATGAGCCATGCCGACAGATTCGCAAGACAAGCGGGCTTACGTGTCACAGAATTAGCCGTGTGCATCTTCGCTCTAATATGCCTGAGCGTGTGCTAGCACCCGTCAGTCATATTCCGTTCACCTGTGCATAGCTCATTGCAACACGCATATTCTATGAGTTCTGCGCAGCCACCTCAAGTGCAATCTTCATCATATCTGTAAATCCTGTCTGTCTATCCTCTACAGAAAGCTTCTTGCCACCATAGATATCATCTGAAATAGTAAGCATACAAAGAGCCTTCTTACCTGCTCTAGCTGCATTCATGTAAAGAGCTGCTGCCTCCATCTCAACCGCTAGAACTCCCATCTTTCTCCACTTGTCAAATGCTTCTGCGTCATCATCATAGAATACGTCAGATGAAAGAATATTACCGCACACTGTTGGAATTCCCATCTTCTCCGCTGCCTCTACTGCAGCTCTTGCAAGACCGAAATCTGCAGTTGGTGCAAATGTACCCGGAAGGTTATACTGATGTGCAAAATTAGAGTCTGTACATGCACCAATTCCAATTGCTACATCTCGTAGGTTAACCTTATCACTGATTGTTCCTGCTGTTCCAATTCTAATAATATTCTCCACTCCATAGAAGTTAAATAACTCATAGGAATATATTCCGATAGAAGGCATGCCCATTCCACTTCCAAATACGGAAACCTTCTTACCCTTGTATTCACCGGTAAATCCCAGCATATTTCTAACTGTATTTACACACTCATAGTTCTCTAAAAATGTCTCTGCTATAAACTTTGCTCTAAGTGGGTCACCTGGCATAAGAACGGTCTTTGCCACCTGATCAAGTTCAGCCTTTATATGTGGTGTTGGAATATTGCTCATAGTTTTGTACCTCCCATTTTTACTTTCACTCCGCCGTGCTAACTTACTTCGCAAGCAAAGCTTGCTCACTGCCCCGACATTCTCCCGATTGTTCAGTGGATAAAAAAGCACGTTGGTGTGCAATCACCCGACGAATAATATTTATCCATTGTCTGGCATGTTTCATCGCTACGCACAAAAAACCTGCTAAAAATATTGTACGAAAAATCCAGTAAAAAGTAAAGGAAATTACTGTCATATCCGCACCCATTTTTAGCAGGCTGGGGAAGCTTATATTATATTATTTTTTATGCATTTAAGCTCTCTCTTGTGATGCTCTTTTCCACCCAAATATTCTGCTTGTAGCGAAGCACGCCCACTGAGCCTGCCAATAGCCAGGTAAGTCCTGTTGCAAGCCATACTGACCACTGTCCTGCTCCTACCACAAATACCATAAGCACTGAGAAAAGCACTCTTCCTGTAACCTCTATACCTCCATTTATAAAGGCATAGGTGGCATCATTTGCCCCATTAAGAAGTCCTCTGGTTACGTATATTATTCCAAGTGGGAAGAACATGATGCTAATAATCTTGAGGCCCATAGTTCCAACCTTGATTACTGCCAAATCCTCCACGAAGCATCTAATAATCAGTTCTCCTGCTCCGAAGCACACAACTAGCATCACTAGACTTATGACTCCAACTATAGCTACTGAGCGGTGCAATGCTCTTCTTACACGCTGCTCATTTCCCGCTCCCATATTCTGCCCTGTAAATGTGGATACTGCCATGGCAAGAGATGAGTATGGCTGTTGCACAAATTGCTCCACTCTGCTAGTTACGGTAAATGCAGTAACTACATTTTCATCAAAGCTGTTAACGAAGGCCTGCAATACCACACAGGATATAGCGATTGCAAAGCCCTGCATTCCAAGTGGAAGTCCCACCTTAAGACAAAGCTTAGTCAGCTTTACATCAAAGACAAAATGCTCCCTTTTAAGCTTAAAATATGGATTGATAATAGCTGCTGTAATAAGACTTCCAAGTGCAGATATGGCCTGTGCTATAACAGTTGCATAGGCAGCTCCCTCAACTCCCATATTAAGCTCTACGATAAAATACAAATCCAACACAATGTTAAGTATGGTTGCCACAAATATAAAGTAAAGCGGTGTCTTGGCATCTCCTAACGCTCTCATAACCTGAGATGCATAATTATATATAGCAACCGCTATGGTACCTGCGCAGATTATTTGCATATACTTCACAGCATCATCTAGCTGATTGGTTGGTGTTCCAAGTAATGTAAGAGCCGGTCTAGTAAATACTACTCCCAATGCACTAAGAAGTATTCCTGATAGAACAACCATATAGAATGAATTAGTTAACGTCTTCTTAACCTGTTCCTTATTGCCTGCGCCAAAGTATTGGGATACCATAATTCCTGCACCCATACCCAGTCCCTGACATATGGAGAAAAATAAAAATGTAATAGGAGCGGTACAGCCTATGGCACCTAATGAATTTGAACCCACATGCTGTCCTACTATTATACTGTCTGCGATATTGTATAGCTGCTGAAATATATTGCCCACTAGCATAGGGAGCATGAAATTAATCAGAAGCTTAGTTTCATTGCCTGTGGTCATATCCTTAACCACTGATGTCTTAGCCATAGCTTTTACCTCCTGTTGTTTTATATGAATTGAGTAAATATTAATTAACCCACCACAATTTTCAAAAGTCATTTAACCACTTTTGATTGTTATATGATATAATGTACCTATACAAAAATTGTACAAATCTCTTCGATATAGAATGCTGATATTTTTAAAATTAACGGAGGACTACTATGCACGCATTATTTGAGGTTAGTGATACACTTAATATGCCCTTTGAATGTTTCTATTCAAGGTCGGATACGGGTACATTTCCTATTAGACCACACTGGCACTATTTTTCAGAAATGATATATGTGCTTGAAGGCACAGCATTAATATACGACAACCATATAAGCTACAAGGTTCCTGCGGGAAGCTTTATATTTCTGCACCCAAAGACTATACACTCAATATACGGTGTTGACGACAAGCCTATAAAGTCTGCAGTTATTAAGTTTGACATTAACAAGCTGTCTGCCACACCCTCATACTCACCTAAGCTTACAAATATTATCAAAAGCGGCGCAGATAATCAAATGCAGATATATTTCCCACCGGATTCTGAAGAAGCCAAAAATTGTAAGAAACTATTCCTTAATTGTATCGAGGAATTGGAGAAAAAAAGCTATGGCTACGACCTTCTTATTCAGGCTAATCTGTACAATATTATGATGATTATAATTAGGAAATGGCAGGAAAATGGATTCTCATTCGAGAATGATATCTACAAAAAGGACACCTCCTACGATATAGATAATATTACAGAATACATTGATCAGCATATTAATGAACACCTGGAGGTGGCTGATATTGCTGAGCTTTGCGGAATCAGCTATTCCTGCTTTGCCAAAAAATTCAAGAGAATGTATGGATTTTCATGTAAGGAATACATTGAGAGATTCAAGATATTTAAGGTTGAGGATTATCTACTATTTACTGACTTTGATCTTAATTATATAAGTCAGGAGACAGGATATGCTGATTGCAGTCATATGATTAAACAGTTTAAGAAATATAGAGGGATTACACCGAAGCAGTTTAGAACTAAAGGGGGTAGTCAATAACATTTATCCTTTAATACGAATTTGTCGACACAGGGTATGTGCATCGGGGACAAGCTCGCGCATAGTTGCGCTACGTAGCGGTACTAAGCTCAAAACGGATAGGACCTATTGATTAATCAAGTAAACTTGAACTCATAGGTCCTATCCGTTTTTCACTAAGGACCGACGTGCGCAAATAGTCCCCTTAGCACATACCCTGTGTCTTCCAAATTCTTACACAATAGCGAAATATAAGCTTGTTACATAGTTTCCCTCTCATCCCAAATACTTCGGTGTAATCGAGAAGTATGACTTAGTTAATCTTAATATATCTTTGCGTCTACTGCAATCTTCAAGATATTTGTTACATCCTGTGCTCTAAGCTCCATGAATCCGCCACGGACAACTTCTCCTATGCCAAGGGTTTCTACCAGGTAAGGGA
>JAGALE010000218.1 GCA_017625335.1 Lachnospiraceae bacterium | reverse complement strand
GCATAATCAAAAAATAGTATCAAATGATGTTAAAGATATACGTGATATTATAATAGGTATAGCAAATGATAATAGAACAGAGGACGAAGCATATAAATGGGCATGCAATGCCAATTTTGGGGATAGCTTTGTAAATCAAAGGCATAAATTTTCAATTAAATGTGTATATAATGAAAATAATGTATACTCGCCTGATGATAGCAGAAATGAGTGGCCTGATGTATTCAGAAGTCAAAGAAAATTACAAGTAGTAGCCGATAAGATAAGTGGACAAACAGGTGTATCAAATAAATTCATAGGTAATGATAATGACTCATTGACTTGGGATTTTGATATAGGAATGTCATATATGAAAAATAATGCAGGAAATGGTTTATTCTTTGCATTAAATAATGGTGACGGTACAGAAATATGTACAGTGTCAGATGTAAATGTACAAGAGTTTATTAGAAAAACAGTAACAGTAATTAAGAGATTACAGTATTCAAGAGGATTAAACAATAATATTAAATCATTAAATAAAACTAAAATAATGAGAAATCAAGAGATTTTAAATCATTTAAAAGAAGCAAAAACTTATAACAAAGAGTGGCATGCAAGAATATATGATGATGGATGCTGGTGGATAGATATAGAAAGATATCTATATGGTCAGATAAAATTCTGGGTTGGTTTTGAGGATAAGCGTAGTGGCAATTCAAATGGTAGTATATTTTCAATATACAGATATAACGGAGAGATTAAATATAGTTGCGATTTCATAGTTAAGCAAAGAGTAGCTGATAAAATTAAAAGTATATTCATTTATTTAGAGAATAATGGAATAATTTAAGGGGATGGTAGATATGGTATTATATGAATGTCTAGGAAAACAAAGGGATAAAAATGAAAAAATAGTTAAATATGCATTAAGGAGATACGATTCAAATGAAATAATTGTTATAGGACCTGAACAATTAAAATCAGAAATAAAGAGTGGGGCAGTTAAAGTTACGAATTTAAAACTGACTCAAGACAATAGACTTATAGATAAAGTAATAACAGAAGTAACAAAACCTATAACAGTACTGAATATGGGAAGCCTATTTAGAGATAATAAGAGTGTAATTGAGTTAGCTACTAGCGATTTTAAGCTAGTAGAAATAGAACTAGAAAAATACATTAATTTAAAGCAAAATGGAATGATTATAGACTTTAAGGGATGTAGGAATTATACAGAATACAAAATTATTAGAGCAGAATTATTAAAAATACACGCATTTAATAAAAGCTATATACTAGATTATTTAGATTCAGCATATAAGTCTGTTAGTAATTGTAAGAATAAAGAGAATGCATTAGTAGCAACATTAATGTTTAACTTATATCAGGCATTAAAAGATGTAAAAGACATTGAAAAATTTATATATTACTATAGACATATAGTACAACCATTAGAGGAAAAACAATTCAATACAGAAATAGACGATGTAGCTTTAAAGGAATTAATTAATAATAAGGATTTTATTAGGATAATTCCAATGTTAGGTATAAAATTTTATAATGATATGCTAAGCAAGGACAATGTAGAGAGTGTATTGAAGAAGCATAAATTAAATGTGGGGCAACTAAATTATTATACACAAAAGCTTGGTAAGATATTACCTGCTTTATTAACACTAAAAACGATTAACAAGAAATAGACATAATAAAAAGGAGATAATGAACATATCTCCTTTTTATTATGCGATTATAAATACAATAAGATAATAGGATATATAATTTAAAATTTTTATTAAAGGTTATTAATAGGAGGTACATAGGATATGGGTCAAGAATACAATATTGAGAAAATGTACACATATCTTAGAGGATATCTTGTTGGTGCTCGAATGGAAGAGTCTTTAAAGGCATTATCACTTGCTAGGGCAAAACATAGCGGACAAGTGAGAAAAAATGGAACTCCTTATATAGTTCATCCATTATCAATGGCTAGCTATGCAATTGCACTTGGTATAAGAGATGATAATATTATTGCTACAGTGTTACTACACGATGTTTGTGAGGATTGTAATACTGAAGTAGAATCTTTACCTTTTAATTTAGCAATTAAAACTGGTGTAAGATATATGACAGTTAAGAAGTTTGCTACAGACAAATCTAAAATAGAAACAAAACGTAGATATTTTACAGAATTACTTGAGAGTAAAGAGGCTTTAATATGTAAAGCTCTTGATAGATATAATAATCTGTGTGATATGCCATTTGCATTATCTAGTGATGCTATAGGAAAGAATATAGCAGAGACAGAGATTTTGTTGTTACCAACACTTAAAGAAGCTAAAGAACGTTGGGCAGAATTAAGCGATTTGTTATTTGTACTTAGAAATAACATTAAATGTGTGAATAATATACTAAAGTTATATTACAAAGAAGACTATGAAAAATGGTATAAGGAATATGAGGGTAAATGAGTTTGCGTGGAATAATAGTGGAGTACAGAATAGATAGAAGTTTCTTTAAGTATGGAGATGCTTATAGATTAAAGCTTGGAACAAATTATTATGTAAATGCAATATGTATAAAAGTAGAAGACACCAAAGTTACATTTGGATACTATAACAATAAATCTTTTGATATAATAGAGTTCGATGTTGATACACTAATGTATAAAAACTCATATGATATATACAGATTACACGTAGACTATGAAAATGGAAAATTCAGTGCAGAATAGGAGAGTTAGTTATGACAATATATAGTAAAGTGTTGATAGAAGTAAATAAGATAGGGTCTTTAACAACTCAACATAATAATTTAATGAAAATGTATTATCAAACTGAAGATACATTACTTAAAGAAAGATTACGAAGTTATTGTAAAGAGATTACAAAAGCTGATAGGTACAATAAAGATAAAATGCATCTAGCAGCTCAAAATATAATAAGTAATAATATACATAACAAGATAAGCTTAATAAACTATTGTGAGCAGATGGTAATGTCTGAAAAGCCTGAATGGCAAATAATGGCTGAGAGAAATGGATGGACACCACCAAACAATTGGAGTTAATATTGACAGGATAAATAATATATAGTATAATTAAGTTGAAATGCGAGGGATATAAGAGTGATAGAATTAAGAGGAAAATATAACACATGCAAAGTATTTACAGATAACATTAATAATGTAACAATTAGCCAGTTAACTACTTTATTAAATCAGGATTCAGTAAAGGGTAATCAAATTAGAATTATGCCAGATACACATGCTGGCAAAGGTTGCGTCATTGGGACTACAATGACGTTGACAAATGGCAAAGTCATTCCAAATTTAGTGGGGGTAGACATTGGATGTTTTACATCAGAAACAAAAGTATGGGTAGCAGATGATATGAAGTACCATACAATTAAAGAACTTGTAGATTTGAATAGAGAAATTACTGTTAACTCATACAATGCAGATAAAAGATATTTTGTGAAAAATAAGGCAATTGCTAGAAAAACTAGAGAAAATGCAGACCTTGTTGAAGTAGGATATTACTTTGAGGGTTGCTACGATGAACAAACTCCTTATGGAGAGAAGGACAAGATTAAAGTTAGATGTACACCTGATCATAAATTTTTAGTTATGGGAAATCCGGAAGTATACTTAGTAAGTACCAAAGCAGAACCTAGATGGGTGGAAGCTAAAGATTTGAAAGTTGGCATGACATTGGTATCAGATACTCATTGTCCTGGTGCTGGTATAAAAGTAGGTTATGTAAAACAACTTGAAGAAAAAGAAGATGTGTACTGTTTAGCAGTAGAAAATGATAGTAACTTTACGATTAAGGGTGGCGTGGTTGTGCATAATTGTGGTATGCTTGCTATTAAACTAAAAGAGCATAGGGTTGATTTACCAAAGCTTGATAGTGTAATTAGAAAATATATACCATCAGGCGGAGATGTCAATACTCAACCAAAAGTATTTAGTACATCAATTGATACAGAGAATCTAAGATGCTATGGTAAGCCAGGTGCTAAAATCAGACCAATGCTTGCATATCAAAGTGTTGGCACACTTGGTGGAGGTAATCATTTCATTGAAGTTGATGAGGATAAAAATGGTGATTTATGGCTTGTAATTCATACTGGTAGTAGACATCTAGGATTAGAGGTGTGTGACTATTACCAAAATATGGGATACGAAAAAATTAAAGAGAAGTTTAACGAGGGAACTAAGAAAGATAAACAGAATGTATTAGTTAATGAGCTAAAAGCTCAAGGTAGGTATAAAGAAATTGGTGCAGAAATAAAGAAATTTAAAGAAAATTATAAGGAACAAAAACCAAATATTCCATTTGAACTTGCTTATGTGGATGGTGAACTATTTGATGACTACATTTATGACATGAAAATGGTTCAAGAGCATGCTTCATGCAATAGAGCAGAAATTGCAAGAATTATTTTGAGAGAAATGAAATTACATGAAGTAGATAGATTTGAAACAGTTCATAATTATATTGATACAGATAATATGATTCTTCGCAAAGGAGCAGTAAGTGCACAGCTAAGTGAAAGATTGTTAATACCAATTAATATGAGGGATGGAAGCTTAATATGTGTAGGTAAAGGCAATCCTGATTGGAACTACTCAGCGCCTCATGGAGCTGGGAGACTTATGTCAAGAAGTGAGGCTAAAGAGCAGATTAGTATGAAAGATTTTAAAGAATCAATGAATGGTATTTATACTACATCAGTGAGTAGAAGCACAATTGATGAAAGTCCAATGGCTTACAAACCAATGGAAGAAATCATTGAAAATATCAAAGATACAGTAGAAATTATTGATATTATCAAACCTATTTATAATTTCAAAGCAGGAGATGAATAAAGAGATATGATAGACTACGAAAATTGTGAATTCTTCTTACAAGAGGATGTAACACCTTGGCATGGAGATGTGTTTGATCATCCATCATATAAAACCTTTTGTACAAAAGGTGGTGAAAAGAAAAAATTGGTTTATCCGTTAGGGCAATGCAAAAGATGCATGGAAAAGAATAATATACAGGAATAAGGAGATATACAATTATGACAGATAAAATTAAATCATATGCAAAAACAAAATATGTAGCAAAGAAAGGTAAGATTATTACATTTGATGAATATGTAATTCCAAATAAGGATAAACTTGAAGACTATAGGGTTAAAGATTTTAGATATAAAGGGTTTGATTTACTTAGCTGGAAACATGGGTTAATACAGGATGAGAAAATCAATATTACAGATACTGAAATTAAGAATAACATAAAGTCTTATGGTCATCCAATTGGAAAATTAATTGTGCCTACAATTATTGAATACAATGAGGATGAGCAATGCTACTATGGGTTACATAATCCTGTATTAAAGACAGAAAACGGAAGATTGACTTATGTAGGACCTTCTAAATTGATTAGTGGTCACTGTGAATTACTTAAATATGATGAATTAGGACATCTAGTATCAATAAGATTTATTACATTAAATGAGATTAATGAGGTAGTACATTCAGATTCAAAATGTAGTAAAGCATTGATTCCTTTTATTAATCAAATGATTTACATTAATAATTATGCAGTCAGCCATTAATTAAAAACTAAATTAACATATACAGGAAAATAAAGATGATTACAATATTTTATATAATGGGGCGAAGTGGTTCTGGTAAAGACACAATATATAATAAACTAATTAATTCAGATAAACTTAAAGATTTAGATTTCAAGAATGTTATTCTACATACTACAAGACCAATGAGGCAAGGAGAAAAAGATGGTAGGGAATACTATTTTATAGATGATAAAACATTTGAAGAAATGAAAAAACAAGACAAGTTTATAGAGATACGAGAATATAATACAGCTAACGGAATATGGAAATACGGTACAAGCATTGAATCATTTGATAAAGATGGCTACTATATAGGAATAGGAACACTTGAGTCTTTTTTAAAACTTAAGAAAAAATTTAAGAATAACATTAAAGACATATTTATTCAAGTGGATGAGGATAAATTATTTCAAAGAACAGTAGTAAGGGCAACTGGTGACAGTAATCAGAATATTGATGAAATAAAAAGAAGATTTGATGCTGATAGAATTGATTTTTCATCTAAAAGGATTAAAGAAGCTGGCATTGTACAAATATTTTATAATAATTCAACACTTGAAGATTGCGTTACTAAAATAGAGCAATATATACTAAATAATAAATAAAAGGTGGAGGAGTGAATATGGTACAGAGAAAATCACTATTTAATGATGGACATGCAACCTATGAAATGAATTATAAAGAGCATAGTATTAAAATAAGAGCGTGTGGATTTATAGTAGTGGTCAGACAGCCAAGTAATGAAAAAACTTTAAATACTGAACATATAATTAAGATGAGTACTAACTCTACAGTTGAATTATCAATAAATGAACTAAACTACTTAAATAAGTGTGTAAAATACGGAATTGAAATAGTTAACAATACAGATTGGAGTAAACAATTAGATAAAATCAAATCAATACCTTATAAAGATATAACAAATACTGGAATATATAAAGATGTAACAGGGCATAGATGGATATATCTTGGTGAGGGATTTATATATGAAAAAGGAATTAGAGAAGATTGGAGTTTAAGAAATAGGGCCGGATTTAATCATAATTATTATAATTATTGTAAGCATATTTATATAGACTATGAGGCTTTAGTATCAGAAGGATACAGCTTAGATTATAATAAAATTATAATGGACAGGATGAGTTATGCAGCAATAGATTCATATTCTGGTAAAAAGAGGCTGGTAGAAAAGTGCGGTCAATTACCAAATAAAATAGATACAATAGTAACTCCTTATGAAATCATTAAATTTAGGGAGAATAACACAATTAATAATATAGGTGCTAAAGATATAAAATTTATCATGGAACTATTAAATAAATAATAGGCAGATAGGAGAATATAAGTGTTACAGTGGACAGAAAATAAAGTAGCAGTAATGACAGAGGATAGAAATTGCATACTCAGAGGAAGAG
>JAGALE010000217.1 GCA_017625335.1 Lachnospiraceae bacterium | reverse complement strand
ATATTCTCGCTTTTCCTTTCTCCATCAATGATTTCCTTGATATCCACCTGATAAAAGTCTGACAGTTCAACAAGCACACTTAAATCAGGCATATTACTTCCCGTTTCCCAGCGTGACACAGTTCTACTTGATACATTAAACTGCTCCGCCAGCTGTTCCTGTGTAAGCTCCTTCTCCTTACGAAGCTCTCTTAAAAAAAGACCTGTTTTCTTTTGGTCCATGTTGTTACCTCCTTTCACAGACAGAATACTTAATCCACCCTTATAAAAACACGACACAAAGCGAGAAATGCCGTATTTTTACCAACTAGACATCATTTGTCAGGTGGAAAATGCATGTTATTAATCAATCCACCACTCCGGCGTTAGCTCCCCTAAGGTCATAACCCTGCCTTCAGCATAATCAATCATAATCTCTATATCCTTATACTTTCCTGGCATAAGCTGAGTCATTAATTCGCGACAGGCGCCACATGGTGCTCCTTTTCCCTCATTAGGCGGAATGCATAATACTCTTGCAATCTCATACTCTCCATTGGTAATCATATTGAAAATGGCATTCCTCTCTGCACATATTCCTAGTGTAGAACATGTGTCGATACATACACCTGTATATATCTTTCCTGACTTTGATAAAACTGCTGCGGAAACCTCTCCAGCAGTAACATAATCAGAAATCGTCCTTCCTCCTAAAACAGCCTTGGCTGCTTCATACATTTCGGTCCAAACCTTGTCCATTGCTCTATACCTCCATCCTAACTTAAATCTATCCTTTCCTCGCCACCACTATAGGCTGGTAAAACCCTGTCTCCTCAGGAAATTTCCACTCCACCTTGCTACATCCACAATCTAGCAATAGCTTTGTCATCTCTTCCCTAGTGGTTGCCCTATACTCACATTCAAACTTGCTTACTTGCAATTCATCTTCGTCCTCAACTATGTACTGAATAAACTTGTAGATATCATCCTTCCACTCCCAGGTTTGGAAGGAAACTCTCTGCCCCTTATCATTTTTATGAATATAAGGTGGGGAGTAGGACGGCTTATCCATTAATATGCTGTCATAATCTCTTATACTTGCAACAAATATACCATCTACCTTAAGCTGATTAACAATACTCTTTACGGCATTTTCCAAATCCTCACTTGTCAGCATATGTGGCAAGGCATTATCCATCGCTATAATAATATCAAACTTCTCTATAAATGTGTCCGCTAATGCGCAGAAATCTGCATGCTTAAAGCTTATCTCCACATTATTCTCTTCCGCTCTTTTTCCAGCTTCCACAAGCTCTCCGTCACTTATATCAGAAGCTGTTACATTGTATCCTAAAGCAGATATTCCAATAGCCTGCGTTCCTATGCCACAGGCACAGTCTAAGACTTTTGCAGTGTGATCAAATCCATTGTCCTTAAATATTTTATCAAGGATTTCCGCCTGTTCTCTTGTAGTTCCCTGCCAGTCAAGAAACAGCTTATCATATTTAGTTGCTAGATTATTATAAAATGTTTGAGTTATGTTCATATATAATTCTCCTTAGAAATTTAAAATCTCAATTACTTACTTCCATGGTCTTTCCTTACCCAGCCAACCCTTTTGCTCCCAATATTCTTTCTCTGCATTACTTGAGCCCCAGCCCATTTTCTGCATCATTCTCATCATCATAAATAAAGTCTTTGTTTTAATGCCTGCTTCCACTTGTCTTTTCTTCAAGACCTTATCAGCTAGCTTTGTTGTATCTTTATCTATTTTTTCCTTTTTCTTATCTGCAACTGCATTCCAATTCATAGCCTGAACGCTAATACCATAGGATAAGACATATGGAACGCCCCAGTAAAGCAATGTATTTGTTATGTCCTTAATAGCTGACTTTGTGCCACTTCCAGCCGCAGTTGACACCACAATAGCTTTCTTAGTAAACATGCATTTTCTTGGTCTGTGCACCATCCAATAATTAAATGTCAAATCAATAAAGCTCTTCATAGGAGCAGATGCCCTCATGCAATATGTAGGTGTTGTAAATATTAATACATCTGCAGCTTCCACCGCAGACATAATCTTATTCTTTTCCTCATAGAATGGACATCTTGTATCATCATCTATACAAGCATAACATCCCAAGCAAAAATGATTCAAGTCCCTAGGAAGAAAAATTTCTGTTATATCTTCATCTCCACTAATTTTATTAGCTATCATTCTACCAATATTGTAGCTACTTCCCTTGTGATTTTGACCGTGTATTATTACAACCTTCATATATACTTACCCCTTATACATTCTGTTAAACTGTCTAATATGCTTCTCTAACAGCTGCAGTGCCTCTTCCTCTCTTTGTGGCTCTCTATCACATAATGTAAGCAACAAATATATTGGCGAATAAAACTGCAATGCCATAATTCGTTCTTCTTCCTTTTTCATCTGCCCCTGCATCAATATCATCTGAAACAATCCTGTCTGATATTTTAGGGGCTCGTCTATATATTGATGTGAAAATATCTGGGCCAATTCACCATTCGAAAACTGTTCTATGGTAAGCATTTTTCTAAATTTACATTCATACTCGTCATGCAAAAGGAAATGAAAAAGTCCCATACCT
>JAGALE010000216.1 GCA_017625335.1 Lachnospiraceae bacterium | reverse complement strand
TAGAGGAATCGCAGAATTGCTTGCAAAAAACTGTGATTCCTCTATTTTTTCTATATGAGTGTAAACGATGCTTGTGGATGCGTAGCATCCGCAAGAGGCATTTGCAGTTAGTAAAATGAGCCCGCATGTATGTGCGGGCTTTTTCTATGGGTGGTGGTAGGTATATGTGGTCTGCCGTGATGCTTCGAGGTTATTTTCTAATGCCCAAGGGAGGTATTATGTATAGGGACGGGGCCGCTTTCAATCGTACATCCATGTACGTGAAAGCTACGATGGCATCCATGCCAGCGTGCCCCTGTTTGGTTTAGCTTGGGCATAAGAAAATATACCTCTCACATCAATGTTAGACCACTATATACCTACCACCTTAGTTTATAGAAAGCCTGTGCACATACATGCGGGCATAAAGCTTTCCATCGACTTGGGCGGGTGGGGCTTAGAAGCTCATTATTTTTTAAATAATTCTTGAATGCATGAATTAATAAGGTTAATATAATTAAGGAGAATTCAAAAGAGGATGGTGATACGTTATGAAGGTTAGTTGCCAGCTGTGTGGTAAAAAATTTGATTTGGAGGCAAATAATTATAGGTGTCCTGAGTGTGCGTCTCACTATCATGTGGATGGTGAGGCTAGAAAGCATGTGCAGGATGATTATCATGTAGAGTTAAAGAATACTTATGATTCTAATTCTGATAATACTATTTACGATGAATCGAAATACAGACATCAGGATTTGCATAGTCAGTATGATGAAGATGAAGAAGATGATGACTATGTTCTTAATCAGGATGTGGTGGAGCAGTACAGAAGGCTTAGAGAAGCTAAGGCTGTCAAGGAAGCAAAGACTAAGAAGAGAGTTAAGACAGTAGTTATAGTTATAGAGGTTATTGTGATAATTTTCTTCATTATGATGCCATTTTTAGGCAAGGGCTTTAGCAATCTTCAGCTAGAAAGGCAGAGGGTTGATACAAAGCCTCTTGTTGAGGAAGCGTATATGAATGAGGTTATGCCTGTAGGATATTATGGTGTAATAGTTAGACGCTGTTACATAGATGATAGTAGCAGGTGGAAGCTGCCTGACAATTATGTGGTTTATGCTGTTGAATATGATACAGAGGAGAATGCTCTAAATCACGGTGATGAGCTGGGAGAGCCGGGAAATGACAGATATAATCTTCCCTACATAGTGAAGATTTATCTTGAAACTGAGGATGGACCTACCATATATCCACTAGGAAGATATGATGCCGGTGAGTTTATGACCAAAGAGGCATATAAGGAAAATATAGATGATGTGGCAGCATTTATTAATTATGAAGGTGGAATACTATACTTTGTAGTGAAGGAAGATGAGGAGATATATGGTCTTTGCTTTGATTACTATGAGACACCGGATGCGTCAGATGAGAATTATATGGAATTAGTTAAGGTATATTTGATGACTAAGATAGATTGGGAGGTGGAGTAATGAGTACTGTGTTAAAGCTTATTATGAAAATCTTCAAATTTATGTGGAAAAAGCTAGGTGTTGCCGGTGCACTGTTTATAGTTATACTTTTCGTGGTTCCTATAGGTGTAGCCATGTTTGATGATGCATCGGATGATTATGTATATGCTGTTCAGTGGGAGATAGAAAGCACTTCCATAGAGCAGGTAGAAATGACAGAGGATAAAACCATATTATTCTCTTCATATGAATTAGAAGAAAATTATGGCAAAATACATATGTATCAGGTTGAGGTAATGGTTACTAATACAGGTGTTAATCCTATATACATAAATCGTGATTTTAATTTGATTCATATGGAAGATGAGGATAACATATCCAGATATGGAGAGGTTTGGGAATACTACTATGAGATGGATGACTATGATAGATTAAACACTTCTGTTATAGCATCAGGCAGAACTATGCCGGTTAATTTTGTTTTTGTATTCAATGAAGTAGATATGCCAAAAACCTTATATTTTTATGACAAATATGAGGGTGAGGAAATATTTTCCATAGATGTGCCGGCGCCTGTTAATATGGATTAGATTCTTAAAAAAATCTGCATAGATTATTATTAAATCGGACATACTTGTACTGTATCAATTAACTGGCTATTGCCATATGATTATGGAGGTATAGGTATGTCATCAAATAGTAAGAATGCAAAGAACGCTTCAAATGCAAGCAATGCAACAAACGCTAACAATGCAAAGAACGCATCTAATGCTAATAACGGTGTTGGTAAGAATGCAACTAATGCAAGCAACGCTTCAAATGCAAGCAATGCATCTAACGCTAACAATTCAAAGAACTGTAACTATTAATTGTAAAATTATTAATTAGTAACAGAATGTAAATTTTACGAGAGGTCTCTGGCAGAAAATATGCTGTCAGAGACTTTTGTGTTTGATAAAGAGAACCAAAATCCACACCAAAATGAAATCTTCGAATATCCTATATTAAGGAATTATAGGAGGCAGAAAACATGAGATTTCACAATATCAATATAAGAAATATATTACAGGAAGCATTAAACTATGGAGGAATAATAGTGGACGTACGCAGTCAGGAAGAATTTAAGAAGGGACATATTCCTATGGCTATTAATATACCAATTGAAGACATTA